>NZ_NFIB01000058.1:0-4828 GCF_002159385.1 Flavonifractor sp. An52 | reverse complement strand
GCTCTGGAGGACGCCAAGAAGAAGTTCGTGGGCGAGAACCCCAACATCCTGGCTCTGCCCCAGACCTTCAAGCTGGGCGCCGTCCATCTGTGCATGAAGGACGACGATCTGAGCAACGTGTAAGGAGGGCACTGTCATGCTGAAAGGAAATATGCTCATCGCCCACGGCGGCGGCCCCACCCCGGTGATCAACAGCTCCCTGCTGGGGGCTGTCCGGGAGGCCAAGCTCCACGGCGAGATCGAGACCATCTACGGCGCCCGTTTCGGCGCTGAGGGCATTCTGGCCGGGGACCTGATCGACCTGGGCAAGTTTGCCGACGAGGATCTGGCCCTGCTGGCCAAGACCCCCGCTTCCGCTCTGGGCTCCTGCCGCCGCAAGCTCACCGACGCCGACTATCCCGCCGTGCTGGAGTGCTTCAAGAAGTTCAACATCCGTTACTTCTTCTACAACGGCGGCAACGACTCCATGGACACCTGCAACAAGATCTACAACCTGTCCGTGGAGACCGGCTACGAGCTGCGGGTCATCGGCATCCCCAAGACCATCGACAACGATCTGGACGTGACCGACCACTGCCCTGGTTTCGGCTCCGCTGCCAAGTACGCCGCTGTCTCCGCTCTGGAGCTGGCGCAGGACGCCTCCGCTCTGCCCATCCACGTGGTGGTGATGGAGATGATGGGCCGCAACGCCGGCTGGATCACCGCCGCTTCCGCCCTGTACGCCGACCTGATGCCCTGTGAGCATCTGGTGTACCTGCCCGAGGTGGCCTTTGACAAGGAGAAGTTCCTGGCCGCCGTCAAGGAGAAGTGGGCCAAGGGCCGCGGCCTGCTGGTGACCATCTCCGAGGGCATTCACTATGCTGACGGCTCCCCCGTGGCCGACTCCGGCGTGGTGGACGGCTTCGGCCACAAGGTGCCCGGCGGCGCCGCCCAGGCGCTCAGCGACATGATCATGCAGGAGACCGGCCTGAAGTCCCGGTCCGAGAAGCCCGGCCTGCTGGGCCGGGTCAGCGTGGCCCTCATGTCCGAGATCGACCAGAAGGAGGCCGAGGAGGCCGGCGCCTGCGCCGTCCGCTCCGCCGTGGAGGGCAAGACCGGCTTCATGGTGGGCTTTGAGACCACCCGGAACCCCTACTCCTCCAAGACCATCCTCATCCCCCTGGAGAAGGTGGCCAACGCCGAGAAAAAGTTCCCCCTGGAATGGATCGGCGAGGACGGCGCCAGCATCAAGCCCGCGTTCAAGGCCTATTGCGAGCCCCTGCTGGGCGCTTACGACAGCCGGTTTATCTCCCTGCGGTAAGCCGCCATGCAGATCCTCTTTAACTTCCTGGTCTGTATCCTGGCAACTACCATCGGAGGCATCAGCGGGGTAGGAGGCGGCGTCATCATCAAGCCGGTGCTGGACGCTGTGTCCGGCCTGCCGGTGGCTACCATCAGCTTTCTGTCCGGCTGCACCGTGCTGGCCATGACTATCACCTCCATGCTCCGCAGCATTGGCGGCGAGGTCAAGGTGGAGCCCCGTCGGGGCACCCTGCTGGCCATTGGCGCCGCCGTGGGCGGTATCGTGGGCAAGCAGCTCTTCGACATCATCAAGGACGCCGGCGGCTCCGCCGTCTCGGTGGCCCAGCAGGTGCTGATGATCCTCCTCACCCTGGGCGTGCTGGTCTACACCATGAACCGCCCCCGCATCCGCACTCTGGATGTGAAGAACGGGGCGGCCTGTGTGATCATCGGCCTGGCCCTGGGTGTGCTGTCCTCCTTCCTGGGCATCGGCGGCGGCCCCATCAACCTGGCGGTGCTCTACTACTTCTTTTCCATGGATTCCAAGACGGCGGCCCTCAACTCCCTGTATGTCATCCTCTTCTCCCAGGGAGCCAGCTTCCTCAACACCGTGATCGGTCAGAACGTGCCAGTCTTTGAGTGGCCCGTTCTCATCGCCATGGTGGTGGGCGGCGTGGTGGGCGGCACTATGGGCCGCAGCTTCAGCCGCCGTATGGACAACAAGGCCGTGGACAAGCTGTTTTTCTGGCTGCTGCTGGTCATCACCGGCATCAGCGTGTACAACCTGATCCGCTGCTTTGTGTGACTTCACGTTCTTCTCCTCTTTTCCTCAGGACCTGTTCCAGCAGTGATGCCGGGATGGGTCCTCTTTTTATGCCTGTATGGGTGGAAACATTTGGCCTGCCCCGATTCCTTGACACTGGAGTATGACATGGTATAATACCAAACCAGTATGGAATTTTTGCGTAGCAAATGCGCCATATTTTATCAATAACTGCAACTTGGAGGAATTTACCCATGCAAGCAAAGAAACCGCTGGCCCTGCTGCTGTCCCTGTCCATGGGGCTGTCCATGGGCACCCCCGCCCTGGCTGCCGCCAGAGAGACCAGCCTGCCCGACGTGGGCCAGAGCTGGGCGGCCGACTCCATTCACCGCTGGCTGGAGGCCGGCCTGGTGGAGGGGGACGACCAGGGCCTGTTCCGTCCTGCCGCCAACCTGACCCGCGGCGAGCTGGCCACCATTTTTGTGCGGCTGCTGGGCCTGAGCGAGAAGGCGCCCAACCGCTATGCCGACCTGAAGGGGGACGAGTGGTACGCCGACGCCATTCTGAAGTGCACCGCCGCCGGCATCATGGAGGGCGACGGTACCAACTGCAACGCCACCCAGACCATCACCCGGCAGGAGACCATGGTGATGTTTGCACGGGCCATGGGCATCCGTGAGGAGAAGGAACCCAACCTGGGCCACTTTGTGGACGGCACCGACGCCGCCGGCTGGGCCGCCGGGTATCTGGCCCCTCTGGCCCAGCTGGGCATTCTGTCCGGCGTGGAGGACGGTTCCCACCTGGCGCCCATGGCCAACATTGACCGCGCGTCCACCATGGCGCTGCTGGACAAGGCCGTCAGCGATTACATCACCGGCTCCGCCCAGGTGGAGGCGGAGGACGAGGGACGCTTTGTGGTGGTCAACGCCGGTCAGTCCGCCGCCCGCAGCGGCGCTCAGGTAGAGGTGACCGGCCAGGCCGCCGGTCTGGTGGTAGCTCCCGGCAGCGCCGGGGCCAAGATCACCGCCCAGGACCTGACCGCCGCCACCGTGAAGGTGGACGCTCCGGTGGAGCTGACCCTCTCCGGCAGCACTTCCGCCGACTACCTGAGCGTCAACGCCGAGGCCCAGCTGGCGGTGGAGAAGGACGCTTCCGTGGAGGAACTGTCCCTCAACGCCGCCGCCCAGGTGGACAACCAGGGCACCATCGGCAAGGCCGCCGTCAACGCCGACGGCGTGGTGCTGGACGGCAAGCTGCCCGGCAGCCTGGAGGTGACCGACGGCGTGGACCAGCCCACCGACAGCGAAGGCAATCAGGTGGGCGGCAACAGCAACAACGGCGGCAGCAATGGCGGCGGTTCCGGCTCCGGTGGTTCCGGCGGCAGCGGCGGCGGTTCCGGCTCCGGCGGCTCCGACGGTGAGGACGATGGCGACGGCGACGGCGGCCAGGTGCCCCCCGTCCAGGCCGGTCCTGCCGTGACCCAGGTTTCCGAAGAGGAGGGCAAGGTCACCATTCAGTTTGACCAGGCCCTGTACACCATGGAGGAGGATGTGCTGACCAAGATCGGCAGCTCCTCTACCCCCGAGGGTGACGCGGTGAACAACGAGGCCCTCCAGGCCGCGGGCTACGCCATCTCCGGCGACGTCCAGATTACCAACCTGTATGTGGACAACGAGACCGGGTTTGTCTGGACCTTCGACTTCAACAGCGCCAAGCTGGGCGACGGTATGCGCTACAACAAGGCCATCTACGACGCCGAGGGCAACAGCGCCGGCTACCTCACCGCCCGCCGCCATGTGGCCCTGAAGGACGACGAGGGCCGCACCCCCTACTATGTCTGGACCGTGGCCTTTGAGCAGGAGGCCGGGGCCGACATTACCGCCCCCGTGCTGGAGAAGGAGAGCGTCACCCTGCTGGGCGACGACGACACCCTGACCCTCACCGTACCCGTATCCGACCAGGGCGAGCTGGCCTATCTGGAGATCGACCACAGCCTGGAGGCCAGCTTCCCCGAGTTCACCGTGGAGGCCAAGAGCTATGACTTCCTGGACGAGGAGAGCGGCCTGGGCTACACCAGCGTGTACACCGACACCCAGGGCGAGCAGAAGTGGGAGATCACGCTGAATCCCGTGGCCACCGCCCTGCTGCGTCAGGCCGCCGACGGCAGCCCCATGACCTTTTACTTCTCCGTGAAGGACAAGGCGGGCAACCAGTTTGGTTCCATGTACTTTGTGGACGAGGAGATGACCGTCTCCGACGTGTCTGTGCCTCTGGACACCACCGCCCCCACCGTGGTGAGCTTTGCCATTGACGATCAGGTGGTGGAGGACGGCGATACCGTCAACTTTGACGAGGGCCAGGAGTTCACCAGCCTCACCGTCACCCTCAGCGAGGCGGTGGTTGCCGGGGATCAGACCCAGCACATCACCATTGACGGCCATGAGTTCGGCACCTTCGTCATTGACGAGGCCGATCCCACCAAGCTCCACATCACCGTTACCAACCACAACGGCAACAAGTATGTGGAGGGCACCTTCCAGTTCGATCTGGCCGCCGGCGCCCTGAAGGACGCCTCCGGCAACGAGAGCGAGGAGCAGTCCTACACCATCCACTTTACCCAGAATCCCGGCGTGTAAGCGTCACAAAGCCCCCCTCCCACCGATAAATGAAGTGACCCCGAAAAGTTAGACAATATTTTCTTGAAGAAATTGTTCAAGCAGCCGAAAGGGCTTGTTGTCTGTGAATAGCAGGCGGCAAGCCCTTTAGCTTTGCCTTAATGCGTCG
>NZ_NFIB01000057.1:0-5184 GCF_002159385.1 Flavonifractor sp. An52 | reverse complement strand
TGTAAAATTAACTTCCGGGTTTTTGTTACCTGCCCAACTTATCCGGAATTTAGTCTTGCAAGACTTTTCCGTAACCGGAAGTAAATCGTGCAAACCGGAAGTTACTTTTGCAATCCACCTCGCCATTTTAGTCCCCCCAAAGCGAGAAATGTTTGGATTTATTTTATCACGCTTTCGTGAGAAACTCAACTTCATGTCGAATCATTATGCTTTATCACGGTTATGAAAAGAGAGCCTTTCTTTTCTCGCCTTTTTGCATACTCCACCAGCTCCCGCGCATTGCTGGCAGGGTGCCACGCATAGGCGATGAGGTAGTCTACATGATCCACAACATATCGATTTGCTCTCACGATTGCAGCCTTGCGCGGAACGCATTCCATCCCTGGCGGATAGAATGTTCCATCAAATCCATCGGGTGTTGGGATGGGCCGCTCTGCCGGATGATATGGCAATAGCAAAGTGAGCTTCACCTCTGGGTGAAAGCGCTTGGCATCTTTGACTGCTGATGCTGCAAGGCGGTCAAATCCTCCGTAGTGACCAACGATAAATTCTGTGACACCATATTCAACAATGTGCTGCTCAACAGCCGCATACAATGCCGGATAAATCTCTTCTGAAGCCTCTCTGTGCCCGATGAAAAAACAGCTTTTCGTATCCATCTTATGACCCCCAACCCTTTTGAGTTATATTAACTCAAAAGGGTTAATCTTTTCAAGAGGAACCGGGTATCATCATCAGTGAAGAGAGGTGATACCCATGAACATCGGTGAAGCTGTTAAGGAGCGCATTTTGGAGCTGTGCAGCGAGCGCGATATTTCCATCAACAAGCTCTGTAGCATGAGCGGTGTGACCCAATCCACAGTAAACAACATCGTTAGTGGTCGGAACCGCAGCGCAACAGTTTCTACAATCAAGAAACTCTGCGATGGTCTGGGAATCACGATTGAGGATTTTTTCAATTCTGAACTGTTCCGGAATTTGGAACAGGAAATTCAATAGAAATAACCCGTCCGCATCCATATAGGTGGTATGAATGCAGGCGGGTTTCTTTTTCTTAATTGGAAATTCAGCCCAAGGGAGCTTTCTTTGTTACAGCCTTTAGATATAGTTCCGGGTCACCATTCAAAATCAGCTCAGCATAGGCCAGTGGATCATTATAGATCAGCCAGTCTAGCTCCGACCGCTGGTACATACTGTTTGCTAGTTCGTTCTCCACGGCCGTGCAGTCGATGGAGAGCAGTGTCCCGTCCTCCAGACACAGCTCTACGCGGGCAGTGTCCAGGTTGAACTCACAGGACAAAATTTTCCTCATAGTCGTTGCCTCCCAAATACTTGAATTTCGGTTAATTTTCCGCAGCGGCACAAGGGGCGTTTCGGTTGTTTTAGATACAGGCAAGCAATGCGTGTGGATAGCCACACACAAATCCGGCAAGCAATGCGAGTGTTAATACACACTCACATTTCCTGCCGTCTGCTTGTTGAGGGCAACGCCCCCAAGCCCCTTTTGAACACAGAATTTTATTCTGTGGCTGCGCGTTCTCCGAACGCTTTTTGCCCCTGTACCCGGTGCTCTGTTTCGAGACATAGGGTGTCGTGAATCGCGACATCCTCTGGTACTTTTAGGGCGCCCTAAAATGGGGCTCCCTCCTGGAAGATGAGGTGGTAAAATACCACCCCAGTTGTTCCTTTCCGCGACGGTGGCGACGGTCGCAACGGTGCTGGGAGTACCCCTCAAAACACCGTCGCGACCGTTGCGAGCGTCGCGCTTTACCCGATTACTTCAAACACGGGTGCTTCCACCACCATGTAGGTCAGCCGGATACGCCGTCCGGCGTGTTTGCTTTTGTTCTCGTACTTTACCTGATGTTCTTCCAACAGACGGCTGGCATTCACATTCAGATGCTTGGTGAGCCGGTTTACCGCCATATCCGTTTGAATCGCCTGGGCCAGCTCCGTAGGACTCCCTTCCCATTCGCGGTTCTCGGAGGATACGATCTTTGCCACGGCTTCCAGTACCGGGTCCGTGGGCTGCTTCCAAAGCTCATTCTCTGCATAGTCGAGGCTCCAAATTAGGTTCTCCTGGTCCTTGCTCAGATACAGCCGCTGATCCGGCTGGTCTCTGCCTACCACTTCCAGAGTGGCCTTGCTATCTGTCCGCTTTTCCTTCTGCATCAAGAGTGCCCCATCCGCACAGCCCAACAAGCCGGTGGTGCCCGAGATCATCTCAAAACTATCCCCCGCAGGCTGCTTTCTGGTGTGGTGAACGATCAGGACGCAGACGCCATATCGGTCAGCAAATTGTTTCAGCTTACCGATTACCTCATAGTCGCTGGAATAGCTGTAGCTGTCGCTCACCGCTTCCCGAACTTTTTGCAGGGTATCCACAATAATAAGTTTGGTGTCACTGTGTTCCCGGACGAACTTTTCCAGCTGTTCATCCAGGCCACCGCCGATCATCTTAGCGTTGGTAGCGAAGTGGAGGGAGCTTGTCCCCTCCACTCCGAACATTCGGAACATCCGGCGCTGTAACCGGCTCTCGTCATCCTCCAACGCCAAGTAGAGAACAGTCCCCTGATGGGTCTTGTAGCCCCACAAGTCCTGCCCGGTACTGATATGGTGAGCGATCTGTGCAACCAAGAAAGACTTGCCGATTTTGGGCGCTCCGGCAAGGATGTACGCTCCTGTATAAAGCAGGTTCTCAATCACCGCAGACTTGCCCTCAAATACATTGTCCATCAGCTCGTCCAGGGTCACAGTATGCAGGTATGCGGGGTCACTCATACGGCGTATTTTCCGGTAAAGTTCCTCCAAATCTCTTTCGGAGGAATTGCTTTTTTCGCCTAGGTCTGGTATAGTGGTCTTGGAATTTTGAGAGATTGACTGCCCATCATCTGCGCCAACAGATGAATTCTGGGCGGTCATTTTCTTTTTATCATCGGTCATAGGCAAAGTCCTCCTGCATCCCGTTCATAATGGTAGCGATCATCTGGATGATGTCCAGCAGCTCGTCGCTCACGCCCTGCCCAGCTTCAATCCGGCGCAGCTCGTCCAGCACAGCGGCCAGCTGATCCCGCAGGGCCTTGTAGACCCTGGGGTTACCCTGGACCACCACATCCCGTTCCAGCAGCCGCCGGATGATGTAGTCCTGCTTGGTCAGGCCGGTGAGCTTCACCAGGGCTTCCAGCTGGAGATCTTCCTCCGCCGACACCCGGAAGGCCACCGTCTTGTTTCTCCAGCGGTTGTGGTTGTCATAGTTCTTCTTGGACATTTTCTTACACTCCTTTCTCGTTTTTCAGTGAATCCAGCTTGTCGGCCATTTCCACCTGACGAGTGGGGAACAGATGGGCATAGCGGTAGGTGATGTCGATGCTCTCGTGCCCCACGCGCTCTGCGATGGCCAGGGCGGTAAAGCCCATGTCAATCAACAAACTGATGTGGCTATGTCTCAAATCGTGTATGCGAATCCTTTTCACCCCTGTTTGCTTGCAGCCACGGTCCATTTCCCGATGGAGATAGCTTTTGCTGATGGGAAACATCCGGCTGTCCGGCTCCACGCCGTAGAGCTGCTTGAGGTAGTCTTGCAACTCGTCACACAGGAACTGGGGCATCTGAATCACCCGGTTGCTCTTAGGCGTCTTGGGGGTGGTGATGACATCTTGCTTGTTGATCCGCTGGTAAGACTTGTTGATGGTGAGAGTGCGTTTCTCGAAGTCGAAGTCCGCCGGGGTCAGGGCCAGCAGCTCGCCCTCTCGGATACCGCACCAGTACAAGACCTCAAAGGCGTAGAAGGACAACGGCTTATCCATCATGGCCTCGGAAAATTTGGTGTACTCCTCCCGGGTCCAGAACAGCATCTCCTTCCGTTCCTCCGCACCCATGTTCCCCGCCTGCCGGGCCGGGTTGAGGTTCAGGCCGTAAAACCGGGCAGCATGGTTAAAAATGGCGCTAAGTTGATTGTGAACCGTCTTAAGGTAGGTTTTTGACAGGGGCTTGCCGTGACAGTCCCGCATTTCCCGGATCTCGTTCTGCCAGCGCATGATGTCCTTGGATGTGATCTCCGACAACTTCCGCTTGGCAAAATAGGGCAGGATTTTCTTCTGGATAATGCTCTCCTTGGTGCGCCAGGTGTTGAGTTTCAGCTTGGGCTTGATGTCCTTCTCATAGAGGGCAACGAAGCTCTCAAAGGTCATGTTCACATCGGCCTGCTTCTCCATCAGGAACTCCCGTTCCCATTCCAGCGCCTCTCGCTTAGTGGCAAAACCACGCTTGAGCTTCTGCTGGCGCTCACCCTTCCAGTCGGTGTAGCGGAACTGCACATACCAGGTGCCGTTGTCCTTGTTCTTGAACGCCGCCATAAATTACTCCCCCTTTCTCGCCGTCTCGGTTCTGGTTCCGTAAAACTTCTCGTGGAAGAACTTGCGGTCGATCCGTCCGGAAATCGTGATGCAGCCGGTTTTCGCCAGTTCCTCGTTCATTTGCCGGATGAGCTTGTAGGCGTAGGGGACGGATACCCCCAGCTCTTCGGCCACTTCGTCCACACGCATAAAAATCTGATTTGCCATGGTAAATCCCTTCCTTTCTTTGTTGGTGGTGACTGCTGCCTGCAAGTGTTGTGTATCATAAATACCTCCTTACTTATGTCCGCCACTTTTTCTCCGTTTCGCAACCAAAAATCTGGCGGGCCATTTGATGCGTTATATTATCTAAGCTTATCCGCTTAGCATCCTTATAATACTATACATATAAGCTTAGTTCAAGCCTTTTAGAAGAAAAATTATTAAATAAATTTGCTTAGATTATCTTGACAATCCTAAACAAATATGCTATGTTGCATATAAGAACAACCATAGATGGGAGCTGGATGTATGGCGATTGGCGAACGGATTCACTTTTTCCGTCTCCTGCGGGGGATGACACAGAAATATCTCGGTATGGCGCTGGGCTTCCCGGAGAAGTCCGCAGATGTGCGCCTGGCACAGTACGAAACAGGATCAAGAACCCCTAAGGCAGACTTGACTGCTGCCCTGGCGCAGGTACTGGATGTCTCGCCCCATGCACTCTCCGTTGTCACCGCCGGAGTAAAATAGACCTATACGCCGGGCAAAAATTGACCCACGCCTAAAGACCGGCTATCTTAAAAGTGTGTGCAATACTTTTAAGGGAGATGGCCGAATGATTAGGAGT
>NZ_NFIB01000056.1:0-5311 GCF_002159385.1 Flavonifractor sp. An52 | reverse complement strand
TAACCATAGCGGGAAACTGCATGGCGAAACGCATCACAGCATAAACTGGCGCGCATATGGGGGCGCATTGCATAACCGACTACCGCGCCATCAAAACAGTCTAAAATTGCAGCGAGATAGTGTATCACTCCACACCTCGAAGGGGTGATCCTTAAAGGCGTGGAGTTCGGACAGGTCAAGATAGACGATCTCCTCCTTGACCGGGCGGGTGGCGTCCCTGGGCTCAGTGGGCTGTTCTGGCAGCGGTGGTTTAGGTTCCACGATAGGGGTAGCCTTGCCGCCGCCCGAAGTGCGGGAATCCTTCTTTTTTGCAGGAGTCGAGAGCCCGGCACCCTTGCCTTGGGACTTCTTGTCCCGAGGGGAAGCCTTGCCGGGAGCGGATTTGATCTCTTTGGGCGGGCGGCCCCGGCGGGGCGTGGGTGCCTCCGGCTGCTTACCTTTGTCCGGGGCTGCGACCTTTTCCGGTGGCTTGCCCTTTGCTGTCCCGTCACGGACGGCGGTGAAATCCACCACCTTCCCGGCGGGGGTGGGATCTCCCATACCGGGGATCGTGACCTGTTGATCCGTTTTGCCCGACTGGGGCCTGTCCTCTTTGGACGGGGTGGGATTGTCTTTGCCCTTGAGATCGTCCTGTTTGGGCGGAGCAGGTTGCTCTGCCCCAGGAGTGGGAGCCTTTTCTGCCGCAGGGGGTACCGCTGCCTTGGGCGTTCCCTCTACCGCAGGAGCCTCCGGCTTGGACGGGGCAGGCTGTTCCGGCATAGCCGGGTCGGCATTGATATGCTCCGTGTTCTCAGCCTTGGCGGGATTGTCTGCCTTCCCAGCATCGGGAATGTTCTTTTTGTCGTCAGCCAATGAAAAACCTCCTTTGTCGTAAAATGGAAAAAGCCAGCCTCACGGCTGGCTGGTAGGGGCTATCGCCTCCCTTCAGACTTTTGTATATGAAAACGCCGCCCGTAGTCCTGTTGGGCGGTGTATATGTGCACAAGGCAAAAATGTTGATGACTTTTACCTATGAAGGTGGTAAAATAATATTTGTATGCAGGGATTATATTTGGGGTCGCTATTGAATTCATTATTATCACTTTGATCGATAATAAAATGAATAGACCCAGACTGATAAATATTTCTGGAAATAGTTATAATGTTTCTGGTAAACTTGCCTGTAACGAGCTTGTTTCACTAGAAAGTCTGTTTAAATTTTGTATGGCTTTAAAACAGAATATTTGGGATATTGTTGTGCTAAAAAACAAAAACAAAAATGAATTTAAAGGAGATTTCTTATGAATCATCAGATTATAAACATGCTAGAAGCCATTAAGACTGGAACTTATACTTCATATGTTAATTATTTAGATGAAGCAACCGTAGAACAAATTTCAAAGTGGTTTAGTTCTTTTGCATCAGAAGATATTCGCGGGATTAAAAATATTATCGACCTTATGTATGAATTATATGTAAGAGAAGATATTGATCTTCGGCCTTATGAAGATTATGCAAGATTGGTTTCTCACCTGGCAGAAAAGTACAAATTCGCTGAAAGTGAATTTTTAAATTTATATCAACAGTTTCGACAAATGGTTTTTGAGAATTAAATAATATGCTAGTAAATGATAATGGATGTCCATTTTGCAATGAATTTAATGGGAGGAAAGAGCTATCTTATTTTGAGGTAATGTATGGATCAAAATATGACATAGCTGAGAGATGTATTTTTCAAACAGATAATTTCTCATGTGTTCCATCCATTGGTTCATTTGTTGAAGGGTATGTTTTAGTTGTTCCGAAACAACACTTTTTGTCCGTTCTTACGATGCCAGAAAGTCACATTAAAGAATTACTATCAATAATTCGTATCCTGGCAAGTTTCTATAAGAGCTTTTATCATCAAAATTTTCTTATATATGAACATGGAACGGCGGATATTAAAAACGTGGGAGGAATGAGCGTTGTACACGCACATCTGCATTTTTTGCCATGCGCACAAAAAGTAATTTCTCTGTTTCACGAATATGAATTTTTGAGGTTTGACAGCTTGTTTGCTGCTCAAAAATATTACCTAGAGAATAGTAGCCACCCCTACTTATTACTGAAGGATATTGATAATAGTATTTATTTAGCTATAGCAGAAAACATACCATCACAATATTTTCGGAAAAAAATATGCGATTTTTGTAGCCTAAAAGGCACGGGAGATTGGAAAGAGTATCCTTATATTGACAATATCAAAAAAACGCTGGCTACAGCAAAAGAGTTTAAATTTAAAGAATTACAATTTGACTGTGAGGGATTATATGGAACCCCAGTTGTTAGATAAATTTGATAAAATTCTAAATTATTGTTTTCGCTTATTTAAAAGCAAAAATTTAGATTATGGGCCAACATGGTTTTTATACAGATTTCAATCGTTGAATGATGAAATTTGGAGAAAAGTGAAACGTATTCGCACATTGGAGGAACACGATGATTATGCGTGCATACCTGAAGGCAGGGATATTGAGTATGTTGGCATAATTAATTATTGTATTATGTTCTTGATAAAATTAGATACTTCTGCGGGAATACCAACAAACGATGATGTCACTGAGGATTTAGAAGTACTTGATAAAATAGATAACGATATTATTTATAATGCTTATCAAGCACATATGACAACGGTTAGAGAACTTCTAATTAAAAAGAATACCGATTACGGAGATGCATGGAAAAGCATGTCGCTTACTTCTATGACAGATCAAGTGATAATTCGTGTATATCGTATTAGAAAAATACTCTTAAACAATGGGAAATGCTCAGTTTCCGAAGGAATTATTGCACAATTACATGATATCATCAATTACTGTGTTTTTGCTTTGATTAAAATGGATACCAATTTGTTTACAAATGGATGAGATTATATGAATGAGCAGTATGCACAAGCATGTAGCGCATATATAGCTGAATATATAAAACAAGAAAAGACCAGCAAAGGTACATACTTTGGATGGTATCATTATATTGATTCTCCTCATTTTCATACTGTTGGCATTGTAGCTACTGCACAAGTTTTAATATTGATTAAGGATTGTGCATTAGATGTGACATTTAACTGTATACCTATGTTGCAATCATTACTTGATATGCAGAATTCTGATGGTGGCTGGAGTTATAGAAGCAATATTTTGAATTCTGCAACGGAACCAACAGCATTAGCAGTTCAAGCTCTTTTGGTATGGAGTGAATTGTTGGGCGAAAAGGCAGTAGTTGCTATTGAAAAAGGTGTTTCTTGGCTACTAAACAACACGAACTCAGTTTGCTTATGGGGGCCAATTAAAAAACGAGAAAAGTTTGGATATGTATATTTTTCTTGTGTTGCATTGCGTTGTTTGCATAGATTATTGAATTATTCTCAAATTACTATCAAGACATCTTTACGATCCAAAGTAAAGGCAACTTTAAATCAAGGATGTAATTCATTATTGAGCGCATTTAACAACAGCGATATGCAATGTGGTTGGGGTCCTACTGAAAATGGGCAAGTAACGCTTTTTCATACAGCTTATACTATTGTAACACTATTAGATATTGATTTAGAGTATGCAAAAAAACATCCCATTATAAAGTCACTAGCTTTCTTGTCAGATTACGTCGATAGATACTCTCTCGAGAATACTAATATAAGTCAATTTTATGATGGTATGAATGAAATCTATCAGAATAAGAAGAACAGGCTTGTATATACGCATTCAGTTGATGTATACATAGTATCTGCATTGTTGTGTGGTGACCGTGAAAAGAATAGATCTATTATTACGGAAAAATGCAAACTCTATATAAACTGTGCAGAGAGAACAGATTGGCGTTACCAAGGATTTATAACATGTTGGAGACTTTATGATATTGTTTCTCTATGTCATAGGTATATTAATCTTATGGGAGTGGAGGCAACAGGAAATATGCAACACTTTAAAATCGCGCTGACTTTTGCTGGTGAATCTCGTGATTTGGTTGAGCAAATAGCTTTTACTCTTGCTAATAAATTTGATAAAGAAGAAATATTATATGATGGATTTCATGAAGCCACTTTTGCCCGACCGCAATTAGATGTATATTTACAGAAGCTGTATCATGACTGTTCTGAATTAATTGTAGTCTTTTTGTGCGATCAGTATAGCCAAAAGCGTTGGTGTGGAATTGAGTGGAGAGCTATCCGAGACATACTTAATAATTTCAATTATGAAAAAATAATGTATATAAAAGTAAGTAAGGAAAATATAGATGATCTTACGTTGCCTGGATTCTATGGTTCACAAGATGGCTATATCGATGCAAATACTCATACTCCTCAGCAAATATCCGAACTAATTATTGAAAGGTACAACCAAATTTCGCATACTTCTGTTTCCGGAGCTTCTATTCAATAAACTATGGTATAAATCCATACGTATTGAGGTGCTCCTCCCAGCTCGGTTAAAGCAATTACGTACCCCAAATATTTTTTGTGAATTCAAAGATTGCACAATATTGAGCTATTTTTTAAGATAAAACATCTTGCTGACGGCTTGCAAACCATTGATATGACTGGATTTTTCCAAGTCCTATAATTACACTCCGACCATCTAATGGTAATCCGAATTACATTATCCAAGTGGGTAATGTAATTCGGATTTATCATTTTCGTTGGAAATATGTTTTGAGAAAAGCGATAGGGAATATTCCCTATCGCTTTCTATTTTAACCCATATGTGTTATTCTTAATTAAACTGATATGTTTATAACTTAGAGGGGGGAGTAACATGAGAAAGCACATTAAAAAGATCCTAATTGCTTTGCTGGCCTTAATCGTCCTTTGTGCTTGTGTGTGGCGTTTGCGGCCGCATTCTTTAGCGGATATCATCTCTGTAGATGAAAGTGCAATTATTAGTCTTACCTGTACTGCAAATATCAGTGGAGTTAGCGAGGATGGAACGCCATTTATTGATAACTATGAATTGCAAGCGCTAACAGGCGATAGCAAGGATTTTATGGCAGTCGTCGATCTATTAAATCAATCTGGATACCAGCAAAGCTTTCAAAATTTACTCCCTTGGGCAATCACATCTGTCAGTTCAAATGGCAGTTCTATGAATGCAAACATTTTCCTTGCATGGGGAAACACAGAAAAGGAAACGTGTTTTTTGACGGTTTACGACGATGGAAAAGTAGTTGTTAGTTTGGGTGCGTACGCCGCTCAAAAAGTGCAACTTGACCGCAGATGATGGTGCATAGCCACCGCTGGAATGGTGCACCCATTCCGCGGAAATGGTGCATGGCGGCCGGGGGCGTGGTGCACCGG
>NZ_NFIB01000055.1:0-5410 GCF_002159385.1 Flavonifractor sp. An52 | reverse complement strand
GGCTCAACAAGGAGGTGGAGAGCTTGACCCTGCTGTCCTACAGCTATTGTATCACGGGCATCTCAATGCCTGCTGATGCCTGAAATTATTAACTTTGAATCTTATTATACGAGGAGGTGCAATTTGAAAGACAATCATCATTCCCCCCGGAGGCTGACGGCCCTCCTTCTGGTCGTAGCCGTCATGCTCTCCCTCGTCCCCTCGGCCTTTGCCGCCCAGCAGAACAGCTATCGGGAGTTGACCCGGCAGGAAAAGACGGCCATCCGCAAGCTGGTGGTCCAGTGGTGCGCCAACTATGACCGGGACACGGGCTGCCTGCCCCTGGACTGCGGGTGCTATATGCTGGGGAAAATCTGGACCGGGCCCATGTGCCGGTATTTCCGGCAGGCCGTTCTGCCCCTGGACCCGGCGCTGGAGCAGGCGTTGGCCCAGGAAGATGTTGTACTGGAGCGGAGGGTATGCCCCCTGTGCGGCAGGGCCTTTGTCCCCAAGCGGCGGCAGCTCTATTGCTCCCCAGTCTGTCAGGCTGAGGCCAATCGGAAAAAGACCCGTGCCCGGATGCGGAACAAGCGTGCAAAAGACAGGTTCAAGTGTTACGATTTAAGCCCCCAAAAGCCTTGTAAATAGGGCGTTTTCGGGGCCGCTCTGGAGGGGGCCGGTATGATTTTATGACCGGCCCCCTTTTTCTCATATAATTCAAACATTTTACGCCGGTGCTATGGGACAAAGTGTCCCATACGACGGCACACATGAAAGGAGGATGCCTTTGGAAATCAATGCGGACTATGTGATCCGACGCACAATCCTGTTTGACAACAAATGCGGCTTCGTATTGGGTGAAAATCCGAAAGCCCCAAACCCCTATGTAACATGGCAGTTCAACGAGCAGGACGGACACCGGGACTACTTTTGGGGCCACTATCACAATGAGCCCGACAAGGCGGAACGGGATTTGCATAACCGGGCCGAGGACTATCAGCGGCGCTATTATGTGCTGGAGGTGGAGCAGGCCCCGGACAAGGAAACCTACAAATACTACTCCACCCAGCGGCCCATCGACATCGGCACTTACCCCAAGAGCTATTTCAACCGCCCGATCCACATGGATGTTTTCTTTACCCGCCAGCAGGTGCCGGGTGAGGCGTTCCAGGCGTGGGGAGCGATCACCTATGCCCAGCCCTTGACGGAGCAGGAAATGCAGGACTACGAGTTGCGGCCTGCCCGTGAAAATCTGGACATCCGGCGGCAGATGGATGCCCAAGCTCAGGTGGTGGGCAAATGGGAAGATGCTCACCATGTCCCGGAACAAAGGCGGCTGACCTGGTTTTATCCCGACTTTGGCAGTTATGTGGCAAAGGAATATGTGACCCCGGAGCAGTTAGCGACCCGCGTGAGAGGGATTGCGCGGCAGGAGGCTGCCCGCGCCCGCAAGGAGGGCAAGGAGCCGATTGCCGAGCAGATGAAGGCGGCCCAACAGCAGGCCCAGGAGCAGCGGGGGCCGGAGGCCCCCAAGAAAGATGCCCCGGACCGGGGCGACAGATAAGGAGGAGTGGCGTATGGAAAAAAATCAGAAGTCTAACTATGCGGAACAGGAGGCCCTGCGGCAGTTTGGCGTGTTCAATACGCCGATCCTGGCTCCGCCCCCGGAGCGCAAACTGGATAAGATGAAAGAGGCCCCCGATCCGGCCCGGAGCTTGGAGCGAGAGGAGCGGTGACAAAGAAACGCCGCCGCCCGATTCATCTTCATGTGATGGTGTCCGAGGAGGAGCTGGCGCTGATCCGGGCGCGGATGGCCGAGGCGGGTGTCCGCAACATGGGGGCCTATGTGCGGAAGATGGCCCTGAACGGCTATGTGCTCCATGTGGACCTGGGGCCGGTGCGGGAGCTGGTGTCCCTCCAGCGCCGGTGCTCCAACAATCTCAATCAGGTGGCGATCCAGGCCAACACCTACGGCGGCGTGTACCCCCAGGACATCGCTGCGCTGCACAAGGACTACGCTGACCTTTGGGAGCCGCTGTCCGACCTACTGGAAAAGCTGACCCAGGTGGTAGAAATGTAAAGGGCCGGGGAGCGGTATGTCGCTCCCCGGCATTCCAGGTATGGGACATTTTGTCCCAAAGAAAAAGGAGGAATAGGGTCAAACTCCATTCCTCGACATTATTTTTCATCTGGAAGATATGCCACAATATCATCCAGCGTACAATCCAAAATCTTGCACAGCGCATCCAGAGTGTTAGTGGAAACAGATTCGTTTGCTTTTAGTCGGCGGATTGTGGAGCTGCTGATCCCGCCCTTAAATTGCAGCGTGTATGTGGTCGCTCCACGATTTTCCATCGTTTCCCATAACGGGGCGTATGAGATCATTCAGGTTCCTCCCTCCGTTCCATACTTTACATATCTTCATTATTGCCTATAATGAAGATGCAGCGTTATAGGCAATATTGCCTATAACAGCAACAAATAAACCATAGGAGGGAATGGCGTGGAAACAAAGACTTGCTGCGTCACAGGCCACCGGGACATTTCAAAGGAGCATCTGGATTATGTGGAGCAGGAGCTCCGGCGGGAGGTGCGGGCAGCCATCGAGGATGGGTTTACCCGGTTCATATCCGGTTTTTCGGAGGGGACTGATTTAATGTTTGCCGCTATCGTGTCGGAAGAAAAGGCACGTCACCCAGGGCTCTTTTTGGAGGGGGCGATCCCATATCCCGGACGGCTGAAAACGAAGGATCAGCGGTTCCATGAATTGCTGGATTGCTGTGACGGTGTCAATGTGGTATGCCGTACCTATTCCAAATCCTGCTTTCTCCAGCGCAATCGCTACATGGTGGCAGAGTCCCAGCGGGTGATTGCCGTCTATGATGGGCGGGAGCGAGGCGGAACACTTTTCACCATGCGGGACGCCCATGCTGCCGGGCGAGAGGTTCGGGTGATCCGCATTTAGACCGTGCCCTTTGGGACAAAGTGTCCCATACGGAGGCATCCTTTACACCCCCTTATGGCAGCGGTATAATATAAATATAGAGGGAAAACCAGTGAAAACACCTGATAAATAGGAGGTTTTTGTTTTGCGTTTTGTGTTGCGGATGATAGCGTTTCCCTTCGCCGCGCTTTGCACGGTGTTTGCCGCTGTGGTGGGGCTGGTGTCTGGAATTTCCGAGGTTCTGTTGGAGCTGCTGGGAGGGCTTTGCCTGCTCTGCGCTTTATTCGCTTGGTTCATCCAGGGCAGCGGCTCCAACGGCCTGCTCCTGCTGGGGATCGCCGTGTTCTTTGTTGCGCTGGGGCTGCTGGCCGACGCTATTGTAGACGGATTGAGTACCCTGGCCGGTTCCCTGTGGAGCATGGTGCGGGGATAAGATCATTGAAAGAAACTTGTCACAACTGACCTATGGGACAAGGTGTCCCGAACCAACCGACGGCTGCCCGAGCCGTCGGTTTTCTTTTGGCAGAAAGGAGGTATTGCTACGGCCACCACGCGCTTGATTTCCCACCATATCAGCAAGGGAGATACCATCGCCCAATCCCTCAAAGACCGCCTGGACTACGGGAAGAACCCGGACAAGACCCAGGGCGGCGAATTGATCTCCGCCTATGAGTGCGACCACATGACCGCCGACGCCGAGTTCCTGCTTGCCAAGGCCAAGTACAAGGCCGCCACGGGCCGGGAGCAGCGCCGGGAGGCCGATGTACTGTGCTATCAGATCCGCCAGTCCTTCAAGCCGGGAGAGATCACCCCGGAGGAGGCAAACAAGGTGGGCTATGAAACGGCGATGCGCTGGACAAAGGGCAAGTATGCCTTTTTCGTCGCCACCCATACAGATCGCCAGCACATCCATAATCACATCTATTACAACGCCGTTTCCTTGGACTATTCCCGTAAATACCGCAACTTCCTGGGCTCCAGCTTCGCCCTGCGCCGCCTTTCGGACCGGGTGTGCCTGGAGCATGATCTGTCTGTCATCCCAAACCCCAAGCTCCACAGCCAGGGCCAGTATCTTCACTACGGCCAATGGCTGGGCGGGGATCGTCGGCCCTCTCAAAAAGAACAGCTCCGCGCCATTATCGACGCCATTCTGACGGAGCGGCCCGCCGACCTTTCGGCCTTCCTCGCCGCGCTGGAGGCGTCCGGCGTCCAGGTGATCCACGGGCGGGGCGGCGTTCTCTCTTTTCAGCTTCCCGGCTTTGCCCGGCCTGCCCGCTGGCGGAGCTCCACCCTGGGGGACGGCTACGGCCCGGAGGCGGTGCAGGCTGTCATCGACGGCACAGCCCCGGTGCGTACTCCGGCCACCGGCAGCGCCCGTCCTGCCCCCAGGCGGCTCAATTTGATTATTGACATTCAGCAGCGCATGGCACAGGGCAAGGGTCCTGGCTATGAGCGGTGGGCCAAGATTTATAACTTAAAACAGATGGCCGCCGCCCTGCAATTTCTCCAGGAGTACGGCCTGACCGACTATGACGAGCTGGCAGCCAAGACCGACGCGGCGGTGGACCAGGAACACGCCCTGGCCGGGGAGCTCCGGGCCGTTCAGGAGGAGCTGACCCATACCACCGCGCTCATGGGGGCCGTGGTACAGTACGCAAAAACCCGGCCCGTGTTCGACGGCTACAAGGCGGCCAAGTACAGCAAGAAATATCTGGCCCAGCATGAGGCGGAACTGGCCGACTACCGGGAGGCCAAGGCCACTATGAACGATCTTTTGGACGGGGCCAAGCTCCCCAAAATGGACGCCTTGAAACAAAAGCGCCGGGAGCTGACCGAGCGCAAAAAAGCCCTCACCGCACAATACCGCGCCACGCAGAAGGAAATGCGGGAGCTGGTGACGGCAAAGGGCAACATTGACCATCTTATCAATCTCACCGGCGGACGCGCCGATAAGGAACAGACCCGTTAGGGGCGGTTCCGCAGACAGACCTATGGGACACTTTGTCCCATAGTGCCGGGTTTGGGGAACTCCCCAACAAGCATTTTCGCGGGGCCCTCGGCCTTGCGAAAATGGCAAGTGTGTCCACACTTGCCTTGCTTGCCGGTACCCGGCCCGGCACGCATCCATCACTGCACCGAACTGCGGTCCTTTCTGGTTTCCATGTACCTTTGAGGTCCACCATGATATACTTTCTACACACGCTGCGACAAAAAACATTTTGGATATCTGCAGTTCTGACCTGATTTGGATGTGCCGGGCAAACGACCTGCGGACCCTTGTTTCTTATCAAAAGTTGCATCCAAAGGACAGCAGCGTAGAAGCGGAAAGGGGTATGGCATGAAAAAGTGGGGTATCAGCACGGAAGATCCTCAATTGAAAAACTAACTTCCGGTTGGGTGGCCAGTCATGCGGAAGTTAATCTTGCAAAAAGGTACCTGGAAGTAACTCTTACAAACATTTTCCAAGACATTGACATGCTCCCAACG
>NZ_NFIB01000054.1:0-6528 GCF_002159385.1 Flavonifractor sp. An52 | reverse complement strand
CAGGGGGAGGAAGGGGGTACAAGGAATGTGTTTTGGAAGTGACAAAATTATGGGACAGATGACGAAAATAAAATGGAGGGGAACATAGTGTTTCAAAATAATTCTCTGATTTTTCGGATTTAAGGGATTTAATTTGAAAAAATGGCCTCAAAATTCCCAACTGTTTCCAGAAATGACCCTGTTTTTCAAATTAAATGGGGATTTAATTGAAAAAAACACCCCGAAAATTCCCAGTCCCTTCCAAAACACCTCTATTTTTTCAGATTAAATACGGAGATACAGAAAAAAATCGGAAGTAAGTCTGAATTTCATCCAAAAAACAGAGGGGGTGATTTACCGTGAAGCGGGCCTCGAAAAAGCAACGGGAAATTCGGTTTAACAGTGGGAAGTGCGGGCGCATCATCTGCGTCAACAGCTATGCGGAACAGGAGTACGCCAAAAAGCTGGAGGCGGATGACCGGGTGGAGAACTACGAGGAGAACTGCTGCCTTGACCCGGAGCAGTTCCAGCATGTGAACCCCGTAGGCATCCGTGCCGCCTATATGAAGCAGGAATGGAAAACGGATTTTCTGATCCACCACACGGACGGGACCCAGGCTGTCCGGGAGGTAGTGCGGGAGGACGAGTTGACCAAGGCCACCGTGCTGGAACAGCTGGAGTTGTCCCGCCGGTACTGGGAGGCCGTAGGCGTATCAGACTGGCGCGTCGCCCTGTTCCAGGAGGGGGTTGTGTCTCCTGCTCCCTGACGGCCTGGGAATACAGAGGGAATGGGGCTGACCAAGTTCCATGATGTTACAGGTACATCGGCGCAGAGGCCCCTGCCCGTCACCCTGTCATGAACGGCTAAATAGAGAGAAAGGTTGATGTTGATATGAAAAAGTATATGAGCGAAGGGGCGGCCAAGGCCCTCATTGAGCAGTTTGCAAAGAAACAGTGGGATGGGGACTATCCCTGTCCACGATGTGGCCGACCTGTAATGGAAAGCGATCCCGTGCGAAACGCCCTGAGCCGCCGGCTCAATGTCTATATATGTGACGAGTGCGGCATGATGGAGGCCTTTGAAGATATGCCAGGCGCCCCCAAGACATCCTTGTCCGCCTGGGCTATTGCAAAGGAACCGGCACGCTGGGAAGTCCAGCCACCCAAACTGCGACTCCGGCTGGTGGGACGGGACAGCTGGAGCCGCCCTGTCTATGAATGCGAGGGCAGGTTGTATGTCGATATAGACCCCAGGGCAGACCGCCGGCCGGACATCTGCACGAAGCAGGGAAACAGTTTTGGCGGAGAGCCCAGCGACCCCATCCCGGATTGGATGGAGGTCGAGTTTATTCCCCGGCGGGACACCTGGTGATCCTCGTCCGTGACGCCGCTCCCCCCCCCTGCTAATACACACGGAAAAGGGGCGCAGGGGGCACGGCCCTCTGCGCCCCCTCCCTTCGCCGCATGGGGAGAATACAGTGGGAGTGGAGGCAGAACAAATTTCGTGACAGTCGTGACGGTCATAGACCATACTTTTTTTATTTTAACATTTAATTTCAAGTTTAGAGAATACATGGGAAAGGTACAGAAATGACTGTCACAGACTTACACCAAACAAAATCCAGAAGAAACGGAGTGCAAAAGCGATGTACCTTGACATCAACGGTGAACAGTTCCGCATCCTGAAGGCAGAGCCCCAAGGCACATGGCTCGTCTCCTGTGACGCTCCGGGGCCGCCCCGCTTCGTGGACCAGCGGGAACTGGACGCCTATCCCCGCGCACCTGCCCCGGAGCCCTGCACCGCAGAGCAGGGGGAAGCGCCGCAGACGGCCGCGGAGCAGGTGCGCATGGCGTTGATTCAGCCCCTGCTTGACAACGGGGACTGCGTCAGCGACCCTGCCATTCGCCGCCAGCTTGCGGCAGAGGCGGCGCGGGAGCACGGCACCACCAGCCGGCGCGTCCTGCGGCTGTACTATCAATACATCGCCACCGGGGCCGTGATGAAACACAAGTCCCGGGAGCGCCGTCCGCCGGAGTACGAGAACTACTACAAGCGCGCCATCCAGACCTTCTACTACTCTGCCAAGCGGCCCACCCTGCGGGACACCTACGACCTCATGCTCCATCAATTCTTCACCGCACCGGACGGCCATCTGGCAGACAAGCGCCCCACATGGCCGGCCTTCCGCCACTACTTCTACGACCAGGCATACCACCGCCGCAGTGAGCGGACCATCGCCCGGGACGGCCTCACCAACTATCAGAGAACCGCCCGCCCCCTCACCGGGTCCGCCATGGCATGGAAAGATCATATCGGGGCCTATCAGATGGATGCCACCACAGCGGACATCTACCTTGTTTCCCGCTTGGACCGCACCAAGGTCGTGGGCCGCCCCTATGTCTACCTGGCCGTGGACACCGCCACCCAACTGATTGCGGGGCTCTATGTGGGCTATGAGGCGGGTGAGGAAGCCGTCATGGCCTGCCTTGCCAACGCCGCCATGAACAAGGTGGACTACTGCCGGGGCTACGGCATCGACATCGACGCTGCCGACTGGACCAGCAAAGGGCTCCCGTCTGAGGTCATCACAGACCAGGGCCGGGACTTCCTGGGCGGCCGTATGAAGGAACTGTGCCTCCGCTACGGCGTCACCTGCGAGGCCCTGCCCCCGTTCCGCCCCGACCGAAAGGGGCTCGTGGAAAAGATGTTCGATCTGATGCAGGGCCGGTACAAGCCCATCCTGCGGGGCCGGGGCGTCATCGAGGCGGACGCACAGGAGCGGTGGGCGGTGGACTACCGGGCGCAGGCTTCCCTCGACCTGACCCAGTTTACGCAAATCCTTATCCACTGCATCCTCTACCTCAACGGCCGCCGGGTGCTGGACAGCTTACAGATGTCCCCGGAGATGTTGGAACAGGGCGTCGCCCCCACCGCCGCCGGCCTGTGGCAGTATTACGCCGCCGCGGGCAAGTCCGCCCTGCTGGAATTGAACCCACAGGAGGTCTACTACATGAGCCTGCCCCGAAAGACCTGCAAACTGACCCGCAAAGGCATCAGCCACGACCACCTCCTCTATGTCAACAGAGGTTTCCTGGCCTCGGAGGAGGGCCAGCGGCAGATCGGACAGAAGGTGTCCATCGCCTACGACGGGCAGAGCGTGAGGGAAATCTATCTGGTGCTGGACGGCGCCTACTCTGCTATAAGGCCATACTGAAGGGCTCCGCAGAGCACAGCGTAGAACTTGGGCAGGACGCCAAGGGGAACCTTGTCCGCATCGACCATGTACTGGACAAGCTGTCCCAGCGCATCCAGGAGACACAGGACGCCATCGAACACACCCTTCAGCAGTGCGAGGCGGCCAAGGCAGAACTGGAAAAGCCGTTTCCACAGGAGGCGGAGCTGGCGGAGAAGGCTGCCCGGCTCACGGAACTGGACATCCTGCTCCACATCGGGGACCAGGAGAGTACAGACCGGCTGGCAGGATGAAGCAGGAACGCCCGTACGGGTCAACCGTGCGGGCGTTCCTGACCATGTATCAGAAATTACAGTCCCATGTTCTGCCGGTCCCTGCGGCCATGGAGGAGGCGCCGGATCTCCACCGTGTCCTCCAGCACCGCGTAATACAGGACATACCCTTTCACCGGCACCTTGCGGATTTCATCCCGCATGGGCCGGGTTGTCCGATACAGCTCATGGGCGTATGGGTACTTGGAGATGCGCTCTACCGTATCGTCCAGTTCATCCAGTAAGTCCTGTGCGGCCTTTGGGGCGTCCAGCTTCCCGGCGATATAGTCCACGGCATCCAGAATATCCGCTTCCGCCAATGGGAGGTAGACGATTTTATACATCCTCGTCATCTCCATAGCGGGCCAGACGCCGCCGGGCGTTCTCCATGACTTCGGTATGGGTCCTGCGCTCTTTGGTCTGCGCGGCCTGGAGCTCGGCTTCTATCAGCTTATCGTAGACACGGCTTTCATACAGACCGTCCTCATAAGCCTCCATGCTCATGACCACCAGAGACCCCACGCCGTTTTTGGTCAGGAATACGGGCTCCTTGCTGGCCTGCACCTCATGGGTGATTTCCGCAAAATGATTTCTCAGGTCAGATACGGGCCTGATGTTCGGCATATCAACCGCCCCCTTTATCATGATTATATACACAATTTCGCTAACAGTCAATGACAACCGCTGTCGGTGCGATACAAAAATATGAAAGGAGATCGTACAATGTCAAACGCAAAACTGATGACCCCGCTTTTTTACCAGGGGAATTTCAATGCAGACGGAAAGAAGATGCGGGCCATATTGGTGCGCGAAGTGTCCAACGGGACAGACACCTACCGGCTCTGGAGGCGCGATGGAAAGCCCGACAGGAAGAGGCCCAGCAACACAGACGACGCCTATATTCTTTATGTGGAACTGGGCGGATAAACAGACCGTAGACACGCTTCGGAAAGCAGAACAGGAGGCGCACGATGGCATATCTTCCTAATGTTCTCAGGGAAACCAGCGAGGGCCTGAACCAGATCCCGATTCAAGACATCCTGTTCCAGAAGCGGGAGATTTTCTGCGTCGGCCCCATCACGGAGGACACCGCCTCGGCGCTGGTCCTGCAGCTCCGCTTCCTTCAGCAGGACGCACCCGGGCAGGAGATCACCATGTATATCAACAGTCCCGGGGGCGAGGTCCCCAGCGGCCTTGCTATCTACGATGTCATGAAGGCGGTCGGCTGTCCGGTGCGGACCATCTGCACCGGCACCGCCGCCAGCATGGCCGCAGTCCTGTTCCTGTCCGGCGACCGGCGGGACATGCTGCCCCACGCCAAAGTCATGATACACGACCCGCTGATTCCGGGCGGCGTGGGCGGAAGCGCGCTGAACGTGGACGCCATCGCCAAAAACCTCATGCAGACCCGCCGGACGGTTGCGGACATCATTTCGGCCCACACCGGCAAAAGCCTGGAGGAGGTACTGGACAAGACCGCCTCCGACAGCTACTTCGACGCCGGGGAGGCTGTGGAATGGGGCCTTGCCGACAGGGTCATCCACCAGCTGTAAATCAGGAGGTACTATGTCAGAGAGAATTTTATACAAAGGCCCATGTATCAGCAACGATACCTGGGTCACGGGGCTGAACAACAACGACTGCATCATCGGCCCCAGCGGCACCGGCAAGACCCGCAGCTATGTGCTTCCCAACATCCTTCAGTGCAGTGAGAGCGTCATCGTCACCAGCGTCAAGGACAGCCTGTGCAAAAAGACCGGCAGGGCCCTGCGGAAGAACGGCTATCAGGTCATTGAGATCAACTTCCAGGATTGTGCCGCTTCTTCCTATGGGTACAATCCGCTCATGTATGTACGCCGGGACCAAAAGCGGGGGTGCTGTCATGAGCAGGACATTCTTCAAATTGCCGCCGCCCTCTCTCCCGTCAAGACAAAGAACGACCCGTTTTGGGAGCAGGCCGCACAGATGGCCCTCTCAGCCATGATTTCCTATGTGCTGGAGTATCTTCCCCGCCAGGAGCATCATCTGGGCAGCGTGATCCGGCTCCTGCGGGAGATGGGGAGCGGCAGCTTTGACCGGCTGTTCGAGGAGGTCTGCACCTTTGCCCCCGACAGCTTCGCGGCGGCGCAGTATCAGATGCTCCGCAACATTCAGAAGTCCCCCAGGACCTATGCCAGCATCCAGGCGTTCCTGGAGGAAAAGCTGTCCCCCTTTGCCTTCCATGGGGCAGAGAAGCTGTTTACCAACTTCAGCCAACTCTATTTCCAGAACCTTGGCGACCGCAAGACAGCCGTGTTCCTGACCATCAGCGACACAGACCGGTCCATGGACGCTCTGGTGACGCTGTTCTACACCCAGGCGCTTCAAACTCTCTGCCGCCATGCCGACCAGTGCCCGGGCGGCCGTCTGCGTGTCCCGGTCCGCCTTATCCTGGACGACTTCGCCGCCGGGGCCGCAGGGTGCATCGCTGACTTCGACCAGATCAGTTCCGTCATCCGCTCCCGGGAGATCAGCGTCAGCATCATCCTCCAGAGCCTTGCACAGCTGGAGGCCGCATACGGGCACGACAAGGCCGTTACCATTCTGAGCAACTGCGACCACCTGCTCTACCTGGGCGGACAGGAGCTGGCGACGGCCCGGTACATCTCCGTCAAGGCCAACAAGTCTGTCCACACCATTCTGAATATGCCCTTAAACCATGCGTGGCTGTTTACACGGGGCGGCGCACCAAAGGAGGTGGAGAAATACCGTCTGGAGGACCATCCCCTGTATCACTTGGCACAGCCGTCGAAGCAGAAAGCGGTGTGCCGTGAGCAGGATGAGTACGAGGTATGAGGCAAAACATGCCCATATATCTGACGGTTTTCTATTGCGTACCAGGATTGGGGTGTGCTATACTCAGGTCAGACTTACTTCCAAACACTCTGACCTAATCCCCTGAAAAACGGCGGCTTGTCCGCCAAGTTTGACCCCAAACATGAGCGAGAGTGCGTTGGAAAAAATCCGACGCACCCTCGCTTTTTTCATCCCCTGACGCCGCAAAG
>NZ_NFIB01000053.1:0-7418 GCF_002159385.1 Flavonifractor sp. An52 | reverse complement strand
ACTCCTAATCATTCGGCCATCTCCCTTAAAAGTATTGCACACACTTTTAAGATAGCCGGTCTTTAGGCGTGGGTCAATTTTTGCCCGGCGTATAGGTCTATTTTACTCCGGCGGTGACAGGTGCTGGGTTTGTGCGCCGCGCGCGAAAATGGTACGGGCACCGGATGAAAAAAACCTTGCACTTTGGTGTGAAATATATTATAATAGCACGTCGGAAAATTATAACAAAAAATGTGCATACGCCGCTCCAAAAGTGCAGCTTGACCGCAGATGATGGTGCATCGTCACCGCTGGAATGGTGCACCCATTCCGCCGAAATGGTGCATGGCGGCCGCGGGCGTGGTGCACTGGGCCGCCATGCGGAAAATTACTCGGGGATGCCCTTACGCTTTCGCATGGATTCGCCCTCAATTTGGATGGTATAGGCGTTGTAGATGATTCGGTCACAGATGGCGTCGGCCAGGGTGGGGTCGTACAGGTTCTCGTGCCACTCGCTGGTATCATACTGGGAACAGAAGATGGTGGAGGCCACCTTGTTCCGGGCCTCTACCAGTTCCAGCACATCCCGGGCCTCTGCCTCCTTGAGGGGGTAGAGCAGCCACTCGTCCAGAATAAGCAGCTTCTCTTTCCTGAGCTTTTTCATGTAATCCCGGTAGGTTCCGTTAGCCCGGGCCACAGAGATCTCCACCAGCAGATCCGGCAGGCGGATATACCGGACGGAATAAAAGCTGCGGCTGGCAGCCATGCCAAGGGCGCAGGCCAAATAAGTCTTTCCAGCCCCGGTGGCTCCCAGAATGATGACATTATGTGCTTCCTGGAGATAGGCGCAGGAGGCCAGGCGCAGGATCTGTTCCCGGTCCAGCTTTCGTTCCGGCAGGTACTCAATATTCTCTACGCAAGCGGCAGGGTCTGCGTAGCCGGCGTTGCGGATGAGCCGGGTCAGGCGGTTGCTTTTCCGGGCGCTCCACTCTGCGTCTACCAGCATGGCAAAGCGATCCTCAAAGGACACCGCTTGGAACTGCGCATCCTCCAGTTGGGTGGAGAAGGCCTCCGCCATGACACCCAGGCGCATTTCATGTAATTTCCGTACCGTTTCATTGCTCAGCATGGTCATTCCCCCCTCTTGTAGTAGCCGGCGCCCCTGGTGAACTTATGGGCTTTGGGCTCTTCCGGCCTGGCCGGAGCATCCTCATCCAGCAACTTGTCCTGCCCGGATTTCAGAATGGACTGCACGCTTTTCAGGCTGGGGGAAGCGGTGTAAGAGAGGGCTTTCTGACAGGCACTCTCCAGACGCTGAGGGGAATAGCGTTCTGACAGTTTCAGCAGAGCCATACAGGACTTGTAGCCCTGCTGCTCCACCTTGTGGGCGGAGAGAAAGAGTCGTACCACGGCAGCGGTATGCTGACCAATCTGTTCCGCCCAGCGGATGAAACGCTCGCCATTCCATTGCAGGTAGGCCTGGTGATCCGGCGGCATATGGTTCTCCGCCGTGCTGTACTGGTTGGGACGGCCATGGAGACGCAGGTGAGAGGCAATCCGGGTTCCGGCAAAGAAGATCTCCACGGTAGTCCGGGTAAGCCGTACATCTACCTGCTGCTTGATATACTCATACGGCACGGAATAATTCATGCGCTCCACGCTGATATGGTAGTTATATTGGACGGTAGCTACCTTCCAGACTGCCAACTCAAACGGTGTAGCCGGAAGAGGCAGCAGGAACAGTTTCTCCTCTGCAAAACAAGCTGCCCGGCTGCCCTCCCGTTTCTGGAAGGGCTTGTGGTTGAAGGCTTCCAGTTTCTCATGGATTGCTTCATTCAGTTCTATAAGGGACAGAAATTGGCGGTTACGCAGGGCCGCCAGGATCCAGGTAGAGACCACGCCAACGGAGCCCTCCACGAAGGCCTTGTCCTTGGGACTGCGGGGACGGGCTGGAAGAATGGCGGTGCCGTAGTGCTCCGCCATCTCCTGGTAGGACTTGTTGAGTACCGTTTCCGTCCGGGAGTTCTTGACTACACCGGTCTTGAGGTTGTCCGGGGTGAGGATGCGGGTGACACCTCCAAAATACCGGTAGGCATTGACATGGCCGGTGATCCAGGCCTCCTGCTTCATGTCCAGGAAGGCCTCTGTGTAGGCGTAGCCGCTGTATGGCAGCACCGCTACAAACAGATATGCGTCCAGCTGTTCCCCTGTGTCTGTGTCCACCAGAGCTGCCGTCTGGCCCGCCCAGTCCACCTGCATGGTCTCGCCGGGCTTGTGTTCCAGGTGCATGGTGGCTTTGGTCTTGTGGACATAGTCCGCATAATACTTGTTGAATTGGGTGGATTTGTAGGGCAGCTCGCCGCTTTGACGACACTGCTCGCAGTATTCCACCCACAGCAGGCTCAGGGTGACGCCGCTCTTTTGCATCTCTCGGTGTACCCACTCGTAGTCCGGCATCTTGTAGACAGGGTTCTTTTGCTCTGTTGGAAATAGCCGCTGGGAAACTTCCTGCTGCGACATGGACTGAGCTTGCTGCCAGCTAAGCTTCTGTTCCCGAGCCCGGGCTAATGTACGTGTGACCGTGTTGCGGCCGCAGCCAGCGGCATCTGTGATTTCCCGATGTGTGAGCCCCAGGCTTTTAAGCCGGAGGATCTCTTTGTGATTGACCATGGTAAGGCCTCCTAAATTGAATTTGCATCTGACAATGCTAAAATCCATTTTAGTGGACGGGCTACCTCTGCACCATGGCTGCGGTGACCATGCACCATTTCAGCGGTCTGGGTGCACCATTCGTGCGGTCTAAAGGCACCGTTTCAGGCGGCGTATTCAAAATGAATAAAAAAGGAGCAAATATCCATGAAGAATCATTATGAGGAGCCCATTCTGGAAGTGATCGGGTTTGACTGCGAAGATGTGATTACCACCAGTGGTGTAATTGTAGGCGGCGATCCGGATGTGGAGGGGCCTGAGGTTGACTTTGAGGGTTGATCCACATCCACTTAGTGAGACAAGTACATAAGCTTATTACATATGTGTGCTCGCTACAACAAGTGACTAGAATTCGGTAGTAAATAATTGATTAGTTATAGCGGCAATAATAAAAACATATAGAGGTGCTGTGCACAAGCACAGCGCCTCTACGACTATCTTCCCCATTGTTTTACCATAAGAGAAGGATAAAAGAACAACCATGTTTCATCTTTCATTAGCAGGATACCCATTTACCGTGGACAACCGCTATGAGTACGTCAAAGCCCTCTGGCGGGATTACTGGACGCAAAAACCAGGGGAGCTTATTACGGTAAGTAAAGAGGATATCGCCCGGGAACAGACCGACGGTGGACATTGGCCTGCCTCGTATCTGGAGAGCCTGGCGGTATATCGAGACATCTGTGAGCGGTTTGTGGCCCGGGATGTGGTTTTGTTTCACTGCTCCGCATTGGCCTACCGGCAGCGGGGCTATTTATTTGCAGCCCCCAGCGGTACGGGCAAATCCACCCATGCCAGGCTGTGGCGGGAGGTCCTGGGCGATGCAGTCAGAATGATCAACGACGATAAGCCCCTGCTGAAAGTCACATCCGAAGGGGTTACAGTGTACGGCACGCCGTTCGCGGGGAAAGAGGGGCTGCAGGAAAACAGCTCCGCTCCGGTGGCGGGTATTGTACTGCTCCACCAGGCCGGGACCAACAGCATCCGGAAGCTGTCGCCACAGGAAGCCTATCCCATGCTGCTGAACCAGACCTACCGCCCTAAGGATGCGGCCGGACTAATAAAAACGCTGGAGCTGGTGCAGCGTTTGAGCGAATTGCCGGTCTACTCCATGGGCTGCACCATATCCCGTGAGGCGGTGGCTCTGGCGGTTCAGACCCTGACCGGACAAGAACTTCCATCATAGATTGACAGGAGAAGAATATGAAGATTAAAGCGGGATTACTCTCTCATAAAGTTGGCGACCAGTACGTCACGGTGGCCTCTGGTGAAGCCGGGGATGTATTTTGCGGTATGCTCCGCAGCAATGAGACTGTGATGGAGATGCTGCGGATGCTGGAGCAGGAGACCACAGAGGAGCAGCTGGTAGACGGGCTTTTTGCCAAGTACGACGCTCCCCGGGACACCATTGCAGCCCATGTGCACCGGATCCTGGAGCAGCTCCGCGCCACCGGTCTGCTGGATGAGTAAGCCGGTTTCTCCGCTGGAGCGGGAGATCCTGTCCGGCAATCCGGTGGTGACCATGACATCCGGAGACAGTATGGAGCCTCTGCTGTTTGATCATGACACCCGAGTGGTCATTCGCAGGGCCGAGGGTACGCTGAAGAAGGGTGACCTGCCGGTGTACAGGCGGCCCTCTGGACAGTTTGTGATGCACCGGGTGGTGCGCGTTGGAAAGGACTGTTATGATACCCGGGGGGACAACCGTTATGGCACGGAACGGGTCCCTCAGGAGTGGATACTGGGTGTGGTCACCGAGATCTATCGGAAAGAGCGCCACTTCCTTGTGACGGACTGGCGCTACCGCCTGTATGTGGCCCTGTGGGGCGGGCTGTACCCTATCAGATATTTGGTGCACAGAGGAAAAGCATGGATAAGAAAGGTACGATAACAGAACTCTGGGAGACGGCAGGCAGAACAAGATGGAAAGTAGGCCTGCTTCTTTTTATGCGGGCAGCCATTGCGTTTATCAATGTGGCGGTAGCCCTGCTGCTGCGGGACCTGATCAATGCGGCGGTAGCCCAGCAGAAGGAACTGTTCTTTTCCAAGGCGGTTTTCTTCATCGGCCTGATTTGTGGCCGTGTGGCGGCAGGGGCAGCCAACAGGTTCTTGCAGGAACGCATCAGCGCGGAGTTGGAAAACAAGTGGAAAACCCGACTGTTTGGCACCTTGCTCCGACAGGACTATGGCTATGTCTCGGCGGAGCACTCCGGCGAGTGGATGACCCGTCTGACCAACGACACGGTGGTGGTCGCCAGCGGCATGACCAATCTGCTGCCTGACCTGGGCGGGATGATTGTGCGTCTGGTGGGCGCGACAGCAGCCATTTTGTTTATGGAACCGCGCTTTCTCTATTTGCTGGTTCCCGGGACCGCGGTGCTTGTGGGGCTGTCCTATCTCTCTCGGAAGCAGATGAAGCAGCTGCATAAGCGGGTTCAGGAGGAGGACGGCGCCCTGCGCACCTGCCTGCAGGAGAGCTTCTCGGGTATGCTGGTGGTGCGCTCCTATGGCGTGGAACAGATGGCCCTCCAACAGGCTGAAAAGCACATGGAGCGGCACAAGGCGGCCCGCCTGCGCCGCAACTGGTTTTCCAACCTGTGCAATACCGGCTTCAGTGCCCTGATGAACGTGGTCTATGTGGCGGGAGCCTGTTACTGCGGCTACGGTATTCTGACCGGAGCCATCTCCTACGGAACCTTTACGGCCATTTTGCAGCTGATTGGCCAGCTGCAAGCGCCGCTTGCAGATTGTCACCGCAACGGGCCAGCGGGGCCTTAATTCCGGGCCAGTCCGGGCCATGGACTCGGGCCAGCTGAGGACATAATTTCCGTCCAGTTATGGAGCCTTCTCCTATAATGAAACTACCTCTTTTTCGGAAGAGGAATTCATTGCAGGAGGTTCAGAAAATGGACTACAATCGAGTGCTGGTTCTTCACTTCACCAACGGGATGAGCAGCAGAGAAATCGCTGAAACCACCGGAGATGGCAAAACCACCATCAACGAGTTCCTGAAGCGATTTAGGGAATGTGGGGTGCTGAAATATCCTTTGCCGGAGGATGTCACCAACGAATTCATCGGAGAGCTGCTCTACCGGAAGGCCGGAAGTCCCACGGACTCTCAGCTCTACAGGGACATTGACCCAGAGGGCATTCACCGTGCCTTGACCAAAAAGGGCGAGACACTCAAGCACTTATGGAAAAAATATAATGCTTCCGGCATTGTAGATGGCCGCAGGCCCCTTAGTTACCGCCAGTTTTGCAGGCGGTATTCTCAATGGCTTCAGAGCAGTAAGGTCACCTTCCACATTCAGCGCTATCCCGGTGTCAATCTGGAGCTGGACTTCGCCGGAAAGACGCTCTGCATCCATGACCGACGAAATCCAAAGCAGACTATCCCTGTCACAATCTTTGTTGCTGCCATGTCCTACAGCGATTATTTCTACATTGAGGGTATGACCCGCTGCGATATCAGCAACTGGATCCGGGTCAACAACAATGCCCTTGCCTACTTTGGCGGCATCACTCAGACCGTCACCCCTGACAACTGCAAGGTGGCAGTTACGGAAAACAAGGACTGGATCAATCCCGGCGTCAACAAGGATTTTCAGGCTTGGGCCGAGCACAATGGCACCGTCATTATGCCTGCCAAGGTCAAATCTCCTCGGTGGAAGCCCAATGTAGAAGGTCATGTCAAAATTGTAACCATGCACATTCTGGTGGATATGGAGGAGATGACCTTCTATTCTCTGGAAGAGTTAAATGCTGTGCTTTGGGAAAAGATGGCCCAGGAAAACCGAGAGAACTTCCAGGGGCTCAGCTATTCCAGGGTGGATCTTTTTGAGAGAGAAGAAAAGGAGGTGCTGCTGCCGCTGCCGGAAGCCCCGTACGAGTATTTGGAACGGAAGCTGGTCAAGGTGAGCCAGGACTTCTCCTTCGTCTATGACAAGGTCCATTATTCCATGCCTCGCAAGTATCTGAAGCGGACGCTGGAGATCCGGGCCGGGGCCACCAAGATCCATATTTACAACGAAAACGGGGATTTCATCCGCACTCACGACAGAAGCTATACACCCAAGAGCTGGGTGGTGATTCCCTCCGATATGCCCAAGGAATATAGCGATTATGGGTACTGGAACAAATCGTATTTTCTCGCAAGAGCCGAGAGGGTTGGCCCTGATACCAAAGTTCTTATTGAACGGGTGATGGAAAAGTTTCAGTACCCTGTCCAGTCCTTCCGCAGCTGCTATGGCATCCTCAGGTTTGCTGAAAAGTACGGAATGCAGGCCCTGGAAACCTGTTGCCATGATGCCATTCTCCACGGGAAATGCAGCTACACCTACATTGCCAACACAATTTCCATGTATGCAAATCCTGCACCGGCACCGGTGGACAGAACCGACAACTCTCTCAAGTCTGTGGACAGGAATGCCGTAGTCACGGGTGCTTACAAGGATGACGATGATAAGTATTCCCTGAAGAACCTTCTCAAGCGTCAGGAAGAAGGTGAATCCAGATGAGCAGCAATGCAAATCTCATTACCATGCTGGATGAGCTGAATCTTCCGGTGGCGGCTGAACGCCTGACGCAGCTCCTGAATAGCCCGGAGCTGAGTGAATATTTCGCTCCAAACAGGCCAGCAAAACGGAGGAAATAGGTCCAGGGTCACGGTGGAGATGAGTCCAGGTGTACGGTTGCAAGTCCAGGCAGTAGAATAGATGAGGCACGCAAAG
>NZ_NFIB01000052.1:0-10375 GCF_002159385.1 Flavonifractor sp. An52 | reverse complement strand
GTGTTGCCGTGGGACTGGGGGTAGCGGCAGGCGTAGGCGTCGGCGTAGGGGCGGGCATTTGACTGCCGCACCCCGTCAAACCCAATACGCAAAGCAATAATACCCCGGAAAGAATACGCTTCATCATCGTTTTCTGCCTCCTTTTCGCCGTTTGGGCAGGTGCATGGACCGGCGGTTGCCTCCCTTCTTCCGGCGAGGCTTTTCCTCTCTGGGCTTCTCCGCTCGCCGCTCCTGCTTGGCTACAGGGGTACCGCCGGGGAGGATAAAGTCCACCTGACCGCTCACCGGGTCGGCGGCGGCGCACTCCACCTCCAGGGCCATGCCGAAGGTATACCGGCCGCTGCCGCCCAGCTCCACCAGGAGCAGATGGGCCTGGTCATACTCCCAGGGCCCGCCGGGCAGGGCCTCCACCGGCAGCAGTCCCTCCACGCCCCCGGCCACCGACACAAAGAGGCCGAACCGGGTGACGCCGGACACCACACCAGCAAATCTCTCCCCGATGTGGCCCGCCATAAACTCCGCCAGATACCGCTTCTCGATCTCCCGCTCGGCCTCCTGAGCGGCCAGCTCCCGCTGGGAGGACTGGACGGCGGCCCGCCCCACAGCGGTGGTCAGCTTCTTCTCCTGTTTATCCAGCGTCCCGTCCAGCAGGGCGGTAAGCACCCGGTGGACCATCAGGTCGGGATAGCGGCGGATAGGAGAGGTGAAGTGGCAGTAATACTCCGCCCCCAAGCCGAAGTGGCCCAGGTTGTCCTCGTCGTACCGGGCCTTCATCAGGGAGCGCAGCACCATCATGGACACCGCCCCCTCCTCCGGCCTGCCCTTGGCCCAGTCCAGGAGCTTCTGGAGGGAGTGGCTGTCGGTCCCCTTCAGGTCGTAGCCCAGAGGGGCCACCATGGTACGCAGGGCCTCCCCCTTCTCGTCGGAGGGCTTCTCATGGACCCGGTAGACACAGGGCTTATGGAGGCGGTTCAGGTGCTCCGCCACGCACTCGTTGGCGGCCAGCATAAAGGACTCGATGAGCTTCTCGCTCTCCCCCTGCTGCCGCAGCGCCACGTCCACCGGCCTGCCCTCACTGTCGCAGATTACATAGCTTTCCTTGGTCTCCAGGTCCAGAGCCCCCCGGTTCCGCCGCAGCTTCTCCAGCTGCTTAGCCAGGGCGGCCATATCCTTCAGCATGGGCAGGATGTGGGCGTACCGCTCCGCCAGGGCGGGGTCCTCCCCCGCCAGCAGCACGTTGCAGTCCTCGTAGGTCATCCGCTCGGTAGAGCAGATCACTGATTTGGTGATAGTGTGGTCCACTACCGCACCGCTTGCGTCCATGGTCATGATGCAGGACAGGGCCAGCCGGTCCACATGGGGGTTCAGGGAGCAGATGCCGTTGGACAGCTCCACCGGCAGCATGGGCACCACTTGGTCGGCAAAATACACCGAGGTGCCCCGCTCCCAGGCCTCCAGGTCCAGAGGGGAGCCGGGCCGCACATAATGGCTTACATCTGCGATGTGGACCCCCAGCACCCAGCGGCCCTGGTCGTCCTTCTCCAGGCTCACCGCGTCGTCAAAGTCCTTGGAGGATGCCCCGTCGATGGTGATGATGGTCTTGCTCCGCAGGTCCAGCCGTCCCGCCAGGGCGGAGGGCTCCACCGCCTGTGGGATGGTCTCAGTCTCTGCCAGCACGGCAGGCGGGAAGGTGCGCACAATGTCGTGGGTGTAGAGGATGGCCTCCACGGCGCCCTCCCGCCGGTCGGCGGGACCAAACCGCTCCCGCAGGGTGCCCATGGGGGCGGTCTTGCCGCCGCCGAAGCTGGTCATGGCCACAGCCGCCCGCTCGCCGGGGCGCACCCCCTTCCGCTTGGTGAATACCTGGATGGGGCCAGGCAGGCGGTCGTTGTCCGGGCGCAGCCACAGAGCGTGATCCCACCGCTCCAGTACGCCGGTGACGGTTTTGTTGGCCCGCTCCAGCACCTGAACCACCTTGGCCACCCGGCGCCCCGCCTGCGGGTCCTCCTCAATGATGCGGGCCGTTACTTTATCTCCATTCCAGGCGCCGCCGTCAGCCCGGGGCGGAATAAAGCAGTCCTCCCCCTCCTCTGGGATCAGGAAGCCGAAGCCCCGGCCGCTGGCCTGGTAGATACCGGTCAATTCCTTCGTTTCTTTCATAGATCGTTCCTTTCTGATTCTGGTGTTTCTGGTTTGTATTATACCCCTTTTTGCCCCAGGCGCAACAAAAAACGCCCTTCCGAAACCGGAAGGGCGTTTTTTCGCATTCTCAGATCAGGCAGATGACAAAGGTGAGGATCATAAATCCAATGGCCACCCACTTGGTCATCTTGGCCAGCTTGGCGTCCCAGCTCTTGGCCTTATTCTTGGCCATAAAGGTGTCGGCAACACCGGCGATGGCACCGGACAGGCCGGCGCTCTTGCCGGACTGGAGCAGCACCACGGCGATGAGGAACAGGCAGGCCGCCACATCGATAATGCTCAGAATCAGCTTGGTGTAATCCACGCTACATCGTCCTTTCGGCCCCGTCAGCGGGGCAATGTGCACTCTATTTGGCGCAGTCCTCCCGCGCCTTCTCTCATACGTAAAATTGATAATAGCACAAAACAGGAACGATTACAAGTGTTTTATTCTTTTTTGCGGGAACTTTCAAAGATCCTCCCTTGTATCTTGACTTGCCTCCCGCCCCGGCCTATCATGGAGCCAGAGGCAGAACCATGAAAAGGAGGCGCAGTTTATGGATCCGATCTTCCTGGCTTATCTGGACCCGCCCGGCATGGAATCGTCCAGCAGCGGGGAAGCCGAACTGGCACAGCTTCTGTCCCACCCGGCGGCCAGAGCCATTGTGCTCTCCACCCTCCCGGTGGCATTCTTTCCGCCTCTCAAGTTTCTGCGGGACCGGTTGAGCCAGCGGCTGCGCCCCAAACTCTCCCGCTACAAGACCCCTCTGTTGGTGCAGTTTCTCATTTTCTTTTCCCAGCTGGCCTTTCTGGTCCTCTTCTCGGCGGTGGAGTATTTTTTCCTGGACGGCAGCACCGCCCGCTTCGTGGGCCTGCTGGCTGTGGAGACGGTGGTCTGCTCCGCACTCTGCTGGGTCCTGCTTCGGGCCATGCTCCAGGTCTTTTACCCCCCTGAGGAAGCCGATCCCGCCGAGGAGCAGGAGGATTCAGAGGATTGGGACGATTCAGACGAGCCATAACCCCGCAAGGGCCTGCCGCAGACTGCGGCAGGCCCTTGCTTTTGCAGAATCAGGTCATCCTCCCTTGAGCAGCCGTCGGCTGCCCCAGCAGGTGGCCAGGAAGTAGCCGCCGTACACCGCCACCAGCAGCAGGGCGGTGACAGCGCTGGAGGCAGCGGCATCCACCTTGCCCACCTCGGCAATGACGGCATTGGCGGCGGTCATGCCCACCACGGCATGGACCAGAGCCAGAGCCAGCGGCAGGAAGAAGGCCAGAAACACCTGGATATCCACCGACCGGCCCCGCATCCGCCGGGAAACCCCCAGCTGGGAGAGGACCCGATAGCGCTGGGCGCTGTCGGCGACCTGACTGAGCTGCTGGAGGGCCAGCACCGCCGCCGAGGCCACCAGGAACACCACCCCCAGGTAGAGTCCGATGAAGAGCACCAGCACTTTGGTACCCATCAGGTCCATCCAGGTGGACAGCTTGGTGGTATAGGAATAGCCACCGGTATTCTTCAGGCCGCTCACCGCCGCCAGGAAAGCGTCCTCCCCCTCCTGTCTGTCCCCGGCATAGTCGGCCAGGAAGTACCAGCGGGACACAGACAGCTCCTCTGTTTCCTGGGACACCATCTGGATACGCCAGTCCTCCACAAAAGCGTCGGCCTTTTCCTTCCCCCAGGCAGCCGCATAGGCATCATAGTCCGTCTGGAGCAGATAGGAGTGCCCGTTCTCGTCCTGATACATAGGGAAGGTGATCCAGCGGCTGCACTGCTGCTCCGGGTCAAAGCCCTCCGCCGTCAGCAGTGCGGGCAGATCCATGGTCCCCCCATCCTCCTCCGGCCAGACAGACAATTCCACATCCTGGGGCACGGTCTGATCGGCCATCTGAGAGACGGTGTTGTTCAGTCCTACAGAGGTAGCGGTGATACCGATGGCCAGCAGCAGCATGAGGCAGATCACCGTCATGGACCGGTAGGTGGTATTGATATTGGCGTTGAACTGCCGCAGGATGAACAAATTCAGATTTTTATAATAGAGCTTCTTGCTGGTCTGGCACAGACGCAGCAGAAAGCCGGACAGAGCCCGGAAGAACAGCAGGGTACCCAGGCTGCCCAGTCCGATCATTACCCAGAACAGTTCGTCCACCCGCAGCAGGCCCCGGGTCAGCAGCATGGTGTAGGCCACGACCAGCAGGGTGCAGCCAATGAGAAAGAGCACCACCGAGACGCCCAGGCTGCGCACCTTCAGCTCCTGATTGACCCGCCGGGCCCGCAGCAGGTCAATCAGCTTTCGCCGGGATATGGTAAATGCGTGGTAGAACATCACCAGCAGGAAGATAGCCGCAAAGGCCAGCACCGTCTTGCCGATAGCAGGGAGAGAGAGGGAAAAGGCAAAGTAGGTCATGGGCACCGCAAACAGCCCCGCGGTAAAGAGGGACAGGGCCTGGGAGAGCACCACACCCAGCGCCAGCCCCACCGCCAGCGCCGTCAGAGCAATGACGGCGGTCTCTGCCAGCAGCAGCCGGGCCACCTGCCGGCGCTCCATGCCAAGCATCAGGTAGGTGCCCAGCTCCCGGGACCGGCGGCGGACCAGAAAACCGGAGGCGTACAGGATGAGGAAGGCCAGTACCACCCACACAAAAACCGACAGGATGCCGATGAGCTGCTGAATGGCCCCTACAATGTTGGCCCGGGGGTGCTGGGCCAGGTAGCGGATCACACTCTGGGTCTCCAGAGCGTTGAACACATAAAACAGGCACACACCGAAAGCCACGGTCAGGAAATACACCCCGTAGTCCCGGAAGCTGCGCCCCACATTCTTGACAGCCAGCTTAGAGAACATCGTTTTGGTCACCTCCCAGCTCAGTCACCACACCGATGATTCGCCGGAAAAAGTCTCTGCGGTCCAGATCCCCCCGCTCCAGCTGGGCAAACACCGCCCCGTCCCGCAGGAAGAGGATGCGATGACAGTAGCTGGCGGTAAAGGCGTCGTGGGTGACCATCAGGATGGTAGCCTCACACAGTTCGTTCATCACCTCGAACCGCTCCAGCAGCAGCCGGGCGGACTTGGAATCCAGAGCACCAGTGGGCTCGTCGGCCAGGATCAGGGCTGGCCGGGTCACAATGGCCCGGGCGGCGGCGGTGCGCTGCTGCTGGCCACCCGACATCTGATAGGGGTATTTATTCAGGCAGTCGGTGATCTCCAGCAGCTGGGCGGTCTCCTGCACCAGACGCTCCACCTTCTGAGGCGGGATTTTGCGGATGGTGAGGGCCAGGGCGATATTTTCAAAGGCGGTGAGGGTGTCCAGCAGGTTGCAGTCCTGGAACACAAAGCCCAGCCGCTCCCGGCGGAATTGGGAGAGCTGCTTCTGTTTCAGCGAGGTAATGTCTTTCCCCTCCACCCAGATGTGGCCCGCCGTAGGGGTATCAATGGTGGAAATGCAGTTGAGCAGGGTGGTCTTTCCGCTGCCTGACGGGCCCATGATGCCTACAAATTCCCCCTTTTCCACCGAAAAATCCACATGGTCTACCGCATGGGTGACCGTTCCTCTGCCATAATCCCGGCACAGTCCTTCTACCTTCAGAATCTGCTCCATCTGTATGCCTCCTTTGCTTCTGAAGATAGTGTATCAGGATCATCTTAAAAATTTCTAAACGCCCTCTTACCGTTTTATGAAAGAAAAACGGACGTCCCGCAGGACGTCCGTTTTCCTATAAACAGGTTCAATCCAATGTTTTTAAAACTTCCATGGTCCGCTGGACCTCCGCCCGGGTCATGGTGGCAGAGGGTTGGAACTGGCCGTTCACCGTCTCCAGCAGACCGTTGCGGAGGCAGAAATCCACCGCCGTCACCGCCCAGCCGGAGACAGAAGCCCGGTCGGACAGGGCGTTGACAGCCGAGCCATCGGCGGTCAGGTCCAGGCCTTCCGCTCTGGCGTAGTTATAGAGCATGGCTGCCGCCTGCTCCCGTGTCACTTCCATCTGGGGCAGGAACATACCCTTGCCGTCTCCGCTGACGATGCGCTTTTCCGCGGCCCAAACCACCGCGTCGCTTCCCGTCACATCCGCAAAGGCCACATTGGCCCCGGGCTTGGGCTGGCCTGCCACCTCATAGAGCATCTCCACAAAACCCAACCGGGTCATGGGACTGTCCACAGCACCGGCGTATACCGCCCAGGTACTCTCCCGCTGCGGTACAACCGCCCCGGAACGGGAAGTAAACGCGGTCAGAAGGGAGGCCATGGTTCCGCCGGTGGCAGCATACTGCATATCGGCTGCGGCGGACCACAAAACGGTGCAGGAGGGGAACTCGTCGTCATACAGATGAGACTCCTCCAGAATCACACGATAGGTGCGATCCCCCTCCACCGACTGGCCCTGCCAGGTCAGATTGACCACCCGCTGGCCAGGCTGGCCGCCTACATAAAGCTCATAGTCCATGCCATACAGGAAATCGGCGTCCTGCCCACCGGTCACCCGACCGCTCTCATCCACCTGGTACCGCCCGGCACAGACCTCCAGCCATGCCTCCAGCTGGGCGCCGGTCAGTTCCACCATCACCACCGGGCTGTCTCCGCTGGCCAGGGTAGCGCAGTCCCTCAAGCTCAGGGCACGGGCTCCGCTGCCGCTGCTGCTCTGCTCCGGCAGATATCCAAGGCTTCCGTTGGTAATCAGGGCCGCGTCCGCCCCCGAGGTCCACAGCATGGCCCGGGCGACCAGATCAGCCGCCTGCGTCTGCCGGGTAGCACTGGCAACGGTCTCCGTCCAGTTGCCGGACAGGGTCCCTGCGCGCTGCTCGGCGCGGGCCTGCTGGGCCTTCTGGCCGTCGGCCGTGGCTTGGGCCAGCGCCGGATCATTTTCATAGTCGCTCAGTCTCAGCAGCTGGCTCTCGCCGATCACAGGAGTACCGTTGTCAGAGAGAATCACCTCTGTACGGGTCAGGGTGGTTCCGCCGCTGCTGACCCAGGACACCATCTGGCCATCCCGATTCTCCAAGGTACCCATATCCGCCTGGCCGTGGCCGCTCACCAGCAGGTCAATCCCTGCGGTCTGGGCGGCAAACTCCTCCAGCGTCTCCTGGTCTGCGTGGCAGCATACCACTACCAGGTCGCAATTCTGCCGCTCCAGCTGGGGCCAGATCCAGTGGTTCCACTCCCAGGCATAGCTCATGCCGGTGTTGTCCGTATGGCCGAACTGGCTGTCACTATAATAATAAGAGGGCAGAGACTGGGGCACCTCCAAAGTGCCCAGGCCCACCACTGCGATCCGGATCTCCTTGCCCTCCAGCTGGCGGGTATAGATGTGGTAGGGCTGGGCAGCGTTCTGTCCGCTCTCCCCGTCCATCCAGTCGGCGGAGATCAGTTTCACCGGCGTACCCTGGCCGTTTTCTTCGGTCAAATCCCGGAAAAAGGCGGCCCGGTGGCCCTGCCCCAGCCGGAACTCCTCCACGCTGGGAACCAGTCCATCATAGCCGATGGTACGCAGAGCCAAAGCGGTGTCGGCGGCACTGCCGCTGACCAGGGTATTGGCCACCGCATCCCCACTGTCCAGCAGCAGCGTGCTCTTCACGGTCTGACGTTCCTCCGCCATGGCGGTGGCCACTTTCAAATAGCTGTTTTCTTCCGTTTGTCCGGTCATGGGATCGGTCTCTCCTACCCGGCCCGCCATATCTCCTGTGGTGTAGATCCCCAGGGCAGGCGCCGCCTCAGCAGGTGCAGGTTCCGCAGCCCAGGCAGCCGTAGCCGGCAGAAGCAGCAGCGCCAGCAGCGCCGCACCCAGCCGGCGAAACAATATGGATTTCCGTGCCATTAAGATCGCCTCTTTTCTCCCACATGGGGCACGTTCCTCCGGCACAAGGCCGGTAATCTGGTCCAAGTATTGTCGTTTTGTTTATTATACGTCCAGGCAGAGGCGGATTCAACGCATGGCAGGTGAATGTAAACAAAAAGAAATATTGTTACAATTCCTTTTCTTGAAGCAAAAAAGAACGCCGCATATGCGGCGTTCTTTTGCGTGAAAGAAAGGGAAAACTCAGCCCATGGCGCACAGCTCGGCGGCGGTGCGGGCAGCCAGACGGGCGTTGTTGAATACCAGCTGGATGTTGGAATCCAGGCTGTCGCCGCCGGTGAGTTCCTTCACCTTGGCCAGCAGGAAGGGGGTGGTGGCCTTACCGTGGATGCCCTGGGCGTTGGCCTGGGCAATGGCCTCGTCGATGGCCTTGTTGATCACGTCGTAGTCCATGGCAAACTCCTCGGGGATGGGGTTGGTCACCAGCATACCGCCCTTCAGGCCCAGCTCCTGGGAAGCGTGGAAAGCGGCGGCGATCTCCGCGGGGGTGTCCATGCGGTAGTCCACCTCGAAGCCGCTCTTGCGGGTGTAGAATGCGGGCAGCTCCTTGGTGCCGTAGCCGATGACGGGTACGCCGTGGGTCTCCAGGTACTCCAGAGTCAGGCCCAGGTCCAGGATGGACTTGGCGCCGGCGCACACCACCATCACGGGGGTGGAAGCCAGCTCCTCAAGGTCGGCGGAGATGTCCATGGTGGTCTCGGCGCCGCGGTGGACACCGCCGATGCCGCCGGTGGCGAAGATCTTGATGCCAGCCATATGGGCGATCATCATGGTGGTGGTAACGGTAGTGGCGCCGTCGGCCTTGCGGGCCACCAGCACAGCCAAGTCACGGCGGCTGGCCTTGGTCACAGCCTGGCCCTGTTTGCCCAGGTACTCGATCTCCTCAGCGGTGAGACCAGCCTTCAGGCGGCCACCCAGGATGGCGATGGTGGCGGGCACCGCGCCGTTGTCCCGGATGATCTGCTCTACCTTGAGAGCAGTCTCCACATTCTGGGGATAGGGCATACCGTGGGAGATGATGGTGGACTCCAGGGCCACCACAGGCTTGCCCTCGGCCACGGCCTGGGCTACTTCAGGAGCTACGTCCAGATACTTGTTCAGATTCATCGCAGTTACCTCCATATGAAATCAGTTGTCCTTCTGTTTATGCTTCCATCCGGTCCCGGAGCAGCCGGGCGCTCATGGCCGGGTTGATGGTCTCGGCGCTCTCCATGGCGATGGCCCCCGCCGCCATGGAGGCTTTGGCGGTGCCCGCCAGATCGGTGCCCTCCAGATAGGCCCAGGCAATGGCCGCCATGCTCGCGTCGCCGCAGCCGGTGGTGTTCACCATCTGACCGGGACAGCAGGGCACATGAACCCGCCCGTTGTGGTCGGCGGCCAGCACGCCCTCCCCGCCCAGGCTGATGAATACCCGCCGCAGGCCGGTGTCCAGCAGGACGTCCGCCGCCCGGTTCAGGCTGGCCTCGTCGGTGATGGTCACCCCGGAGAGCAGCTCCGCCTCCATCCGGTTGGGCTTGAGGGTGTGGAGCTTGCCCAGCACCGGCCGCAGCTTCTCCGCCTTGGCGGTAGATACCGGATCGGCAAAGATGGGCAGATGCAGGTTGTCCGCCAGCCAGGCAATGGACTGAGCCGGAATATTGGTATCCACCACCACCAGCTGGGCGTTTTGCAGCAGGCGGCTCCGCCCGGCCAGAAAGGCCGGGGTCATATGCTCATAGATCTCCATATCGCTCACCGCCAGGGCCATATCCCCCCGCTGGTCGGCGATGAAGAGATAGGTGGAGGTGGCTCCGCCAGGCACCGTCAGACACTGGCTGATGTCGATGCCCAGCTCCCCGCAGCTGGCAGCAATGCGCTGGGCGTTCATATCGTCCCCGAAAGCGGTGAGCAGCCGCACATCCATCCCCAGCAGCGCCATGTTGTGGGCAATGTTGCGGCCTACGCCCCCCAGGCTGGTGCGCACCTGTCCGGGGTTGGAGTCCGCCGGTACCAGCTTGCCGAAGGACCGGCCACCGATGTCCAGATTCACTCCTCCCACCACTACCGCGTAAGGAGCAGTGCGGACGATGTAGCCCTTTCCGGCGATGTGTCCCTGCTTCATCAGGTTGGAGATATGCACCGCCGCCGACGACCGGGTGATACCGGCCTTTTCCGCCAGCTCCTGCTGGGAGATCAGGGGGTTTTCTTCGATCCATTTCAGGATCTGCCGTTCCCGCTGGGTCATGGGACACCTCCTCGTATAATAAGATTCAAAGTTAATAATTTCAGGCATCAGCAGGCATTGAGATGCCCGTGATACAATAGCTGTAGGACAGCAGGGTCAAGCTCTCCACCTCCTTGTTGAGC
>NZ_NFIB01000051.1:0-10877 GCF_002159385.1 Flavonifractor sp. An52 | reverse complement strand
TGAATATTTCGCTCCAAACAGGCCAGCAAAACGGAGGAAATAGGTCCAGGGTCACGGTGGAGATGAGTCCAGGTGTACGGTTGCAAGTCCAGGCAGTAGAATAGATGAGGCACGCAAAGCGTGACTATCTATTGGGAGGTGTGCCATTATGGCAACCAACTATCGGGAAATCTTGCGGCTGGCAAAGCTGGGGTACAGTCAACGGAGCATTGCTGCCAGCGCGGGCTGTGCCAGAAGCACGGTACAGCGAGTTCTGGAACGGGCGGAATCAAATCCACACACTTTGGAAGAGCTGCTGGCCCTGTCGGACAAGGGAATACAACAAGCTTTGTTTCCCGCGTCATCTATCCCTTCCACGCGGAAGCCGCCGGACTACGAGCGCGTCCACCGGGAACTGGCAAAAAACGGCGTGACTCTAAGCTTGCTCTGGAATGAGTATTGCGAGGAATGCTACGCATCTAAGGAGCTGCCCTTGATGTACACCCAGTTTTGCCTGCATTACCGGGAATACGCCCAGCAAACGAAAGCCACCATGCACCTAGACCATAAACCTGGGGAACAAATGGAGGTGGACTGGGCGGGAGATGCCGCGAAGGTCACTGATCCAGAGACAGGCAGTCAAACCCCAGCGTATCTTTTCATTGCCGTCCTCTCTTGCAGTGGGTACGCCTATGTGGAGGCATTCGGGGACCAAGGCCAGGAGAGCTGGATTACCGGGCACGTCCACGCCTACCGCTATTTTGGCGGGGCAACCCGCATTTTGACGCCTGACAATTTAAAAACCGGCGTCACCCGTCATGGAAAAGGGGAAGTCATTCTCAATCCTACCTACCAGGAGATGGCGGAACATTACAACACTTGTATCCTGCCAGCCAGAGTACGTCACCCAAAAGACAAACCCACGGCCGAGGGGACGGTTGGCTTTGTATCCACTTGGGTTACCGCTGCCTTGCGAGACGCCACATTTTTCACCTTGAGCGATTTGAATCAGGCAGTCTGGAAGAAACTGGAGGAACTCAACAGCCGGCCATTCCAAAAGAAACCAGGAAGCCGCAAAAGCTGTTTTGAGGAAGAAGAAAAAATGTACCTGCTCCCGCTGCCGGATTCCCCCTATGAGTTTGCCCTGTGGAAAACTGCCACGGTACAGTACAACTATCATGTCTCCGTGGAAAAGATGTTCTACAGCGTTCCCTGCGAGTACCTCAAGCAAAAAGTGGAGGTACGGCTGACCCAACGGACCGTGGAGATCTTCTGCAATGGCAACCGTATCGCTTCCCACATCCGGTTGACAGGACGCCCGGGTCAGTATAGCACAGTGGTGGACCACATGCCGGAAAGCCACCGGAAATATCTCCAGTGGAATGGGGAACGTTTTCTCTCTTGGGCAGAGAAGGTGGGGCCCCACACCAAGGCCGTGATCCAAGGGATGCTTTCAAGCCGGAAGGTGGAACAGCAATCTTACCGGGCGTGCATGGCGCTTCTGAAGTTGGGGGACAAATATTCCTTAACCAGGCTGGAGTCCGCCTGTGGACGGGCTCTCCAGTATACCGCCACACCCAACTACAAAACCATCCAAATGATCCTCAAAACGGGCAGCGACCTTCTCAAAGAGGAACCGGAAACAAAAGGGGAGTCCTATGCTTTCACCAGGGGCGCGGCTTACTACGGAGGGGGTGAGGGCAGATGCTGAACCAGATGACCCTCAACCGGCTCCATGAGATGAAACTCAGCGCCATGGCGGAAAAGTACCGGATCATCGCGGCAAGCGCGGCGGAAGGCCAGCTCTCCTTTGACGAATGGTTTGGATTGCTGGTGGATGCGGAGTGGGATCACCGCCACACCAACCGCATTGCCAGGCTGATGAAGAAAGCTACCCTATATTTTCCCAATGCCAGTGTAGAGGATATTGAGTACCGCTCTGACCGAAAGCTCAACCGGAATCTCCTGCAGGAGTTGGGTACTTGCCGGTACATCTTGGACAAGCGCAATGTGATCCTCATGGGCGCCACAGGCGCTGGAAAAACGTATATTGCCTGCGCTCTCGGTACGGCTGCATGCAGAAATCTGTACACAGTGAAATATATCCGGCTGCCGGATCTGCTCAATGAGCTGGCGGTCGCCCGTGGCGAAGGCTGCTACATGGACGTGATGAAGTTCTACCGGAAGGTCTCCCTGCTGATCTTAGACGAGTGGATGCTGATCCCCTTGACCAAGACGGAATCCCGCGATTTGTTAGAGATTGTGGAGGCCCGTTACGAACGAAGCTCCACTATTTTCTGTTCCCAATTCGCTCCCCCTGGTTGGCATGAGCGAATCGCCGAGGACGCCTTAGCAGATGCTGTGCTGGACAGGATTGAGAACAGTTCCTACAAGATCCTCATCGATGGAGATGACTCCATGCGCAAAAGAAAAGGATTCCAATCTGAATAAATGACACGCGGAGGAGCGCTTTGCGAAGCGTTCCTTTGCCATTTCTTTCCAAAATAACACTCCTGTGGACTCGCGCCCGTGAACCTGGACCTGTTTCTCCCGTGAAGGTGGACTCACCCCTACCGTTTCCTTGGACTCAGAGGGGCGAAATATACACTGAGCGACTATTCGCCCCAACAGCTCCTGATGGAAGTAATTGAGCCCCAGTATATGGACACCATGGACAGACGTTACATGACCAATCTACGGCTCAGCAGGCTGATTAACAAGAACGCTCAGGTAGAGAATCTGGTGACTAGCAGTGCCCGGCGTTACAATGAGGATGTGGTACAGCAGCTGCGTTCCTTCCGATTCGCCGAGGACCGTTTGAATGTCGGTATCTACGGCGTCACTGCTGCCGGGAAATCCTATTTCATGTCCGCCTTCTGCCGGGAGGCCTGCCGCTTGAACTACCGTTGTGTGTATATTGATTACTGCGATTTGTTGGACGAATTGCTGATCCTCAGTAGGCGGGACAACCTGGAGCGTTACCGGAAACGGTTGAAATACTACGCCCGGTTACAGTTGCTGTTCATTGATGACTTCGCCATTAGCCGGTATTCCGAGGACGGGATTAAGATCCTGTACCACCTGATAAAGACCAGGACAGATCTGGGTACCTCCACCATGTTTACCTGCCAGTATGCACCCTCCGAGTGGGGCAAGCAGCTCAGCGATGAGGAAGGCTGCTACGGTAAGCTGGACGGAATTCGACGCCGCCTCACCACCGGTTACACAGTTTATATCGAGCGACTGTAACCAGCCTGTTTAGAACAAATTACTCTTGCCGGCTGGCCGGGAATTATGTCTTTGGCTGGCCGCCAATTAAGGCCCTATCTGGCCGGGAATTACGACCCTGCCGGCCGGGCAGGATGGCCATATGCACCGCTGGCCAATCTCAGCGGAGTTTTGCCTCGATACTATGCCATGGTATCCAGTGCCGAGCGGCTGCTGGAGGCGGAAGCTGGGGCTGATCCCGGACCTCAGAAAAAGACGGTGGAAGAGGTATTGGCGGTCTATGAGAACCAGCTGGAGCAGATTGTGCTGGAGGATATCTCCTTTTCCTACCGGAGCCCGGGCTGCGGAACTCCGGGTGCTGAGGTGCAGCACAACCAGAGCAAGGCGCTGTGCGGCTGGAATTTTTCCATCCGCAAGGGGGACTATGTGGCTATAGTCGGCCCCTCCGGCTGTGGCAAGAGTACGCTCCTGAAGCTGCTGATGTGTCTGTACCAGCCCGACACGGGCCGACGCTATTTGCAGCTGAACCGTGAGCAGGTGCCCTTGGATGGAACATGGCAGAGGCTTTTTGCCTATGTACCTCAGGGAAATAATCTGATGCAGGGGACCATCCGGGATATGGTTGCCTTTGCCGACCACAACCGGCGTCAGGATGAACCGGCCATCTGGCAGGCGCTGTCCATTGCCTGTGCGGATGATTTTGTCCGGGGGCTGGATTACGGCCTGGACACAGAGCTGGGCGAGCGGGGTGCGGGATTGTCAGAAGGCCAGATGCAGCGCCTGGCCATTGCCAGAGCCGTTTTCTCCCGCAGCCCTGTCCTGATCCTGGACGAGTGCAGCAGCGCCCTGGATGAGCCCACAGAGGCCCAGCTGCTGCATAATTTGCGGGCCATGACGGAGCGGACGGTGATTATCATTACCCACCGTCCGGCGGCATTGCAGATCTGTGATCGGATCTGGCGGGTAGACGACAAACTGCAGTTGACTTGAGGAGTGGCACATTGAAAGGATCAAGTAAGACCGACAAGAGCGGCTGGAGCAAAGCGGCGTGGGGTATGCTGTATCTGACGGCCTGCGGCATTCACACTCAGGCACCGGATCCGGAGCGAGTGCTGGCCATGGATCTGAAGAAGGTCTATGCGCTGAGCCGCAGCCAGAGTTTGAATGCTCTGACCTATATGGCGCTGGAGCAAATGAAGAAGGCCGATGGGCCGGAAATCCCCGATCCCGACCAGGTGCTGCCTGCATGGGAGGAGTCCCGGAATAAGGCGATCCGAAAGATCATGCTGATCGACGGCGCCCGGGCACAGTTGTTTGCCTATCTGGAGGGGAAGGGAATCTGGCATCTGCCCCTGAAGGGCGTTATTCTGGGCCCCTTGTATCCGGAACTGGGCACGAGGCAGATGTCGGACAACGACATCCTGTTTGATGGTACATACCGGCGGGAGGTACGGGAGTGGTTTGCAGCCCATGGATATACAGTGGAAAGCTATGGGGAAGGAAACCACGATGAGTACCACAAAGCGCCTGTCTACAATTTTGAGATGCATGTGGCCCTGTTCGACAAAACTGCGTACCCTCAAATGGCGGACTATTACCTGACGCTAAAGAATCGGCTGAAGCTGGCACCGGGTAAGGCCTATGAGTATTGTATGACGGACGAGGATTTCTATCTCTATATGCTTGCCCATATGTACAAGCATTACAGCAACAGCGGAACCGGGCTTCGATCTCTCCTTGATGTGTACGTATATAACCGGGCAAAGAGTAAGCTGGACAGAGCCTATCTGGACCAAGAACTGCAAAAAATCGGCCTGCTGGAATTTGAGGAACAGATGCGGCTGCTGGCTGACAAATTCTTTGATCCAGCGCTGAAGAAAGCAGACCTGACCGAGCAGGAATGGGAAATACTGCATGAATTATCGTTCAATCATACCTATGGTAGGATAGAAAATATATGGAGGAATACGGTTCGGAAAACACAGCCGGAGGGCGAACCCATTACCGCGGGCGTAAAATTCCGATATATTCTGAGACGGCTGTTTCCAAGCAGAGCACATATGGAAAAATGGTGCGAGCTGTATTCGCCCTTTTTCCACCGGCACAAATGGCTCATGCCGGCAGCGCGGGTTTGGCGCTTTATAAAAGCGGAAAAAGAGCAAGGCACAGCCATGAAGAAGGAATTTCATACCGTGCGAAAGATGTAGCTGGATTCCGATTGGAAAATCTGAAACACAGTACCTGGATTTGTGATGCAGCAGCGGAGAGACAGAATCAACGCCGCAATACCTCATAGGCTTTTCATCCAATTCTTAATCTGGTATAATAAAGAAGCATCAGAATGCTGTTATCATATGGGAAAGTGGGCCGGAAAGGAGTTCCCATGGAAAAAATATATCAGCACTTACTTTATTTGACAGGGCGCGCGCTTTTCTCCGTACATACCGAGCCGCTGCCCAAGGATATCGATTGGCAGGCCCTTTACCAGGAGTCCAGAAGCCAGGCTCTTACGTTGCTGATCTTTGACTGCCTGAATGCGGAAGAGCGGGCTGCAATGCCGCCGGCGCTTTTGGAGCAGTGGAAACGACAGGCGCTGTCCACACTCTGGTGGAATGAGCAGATCCTGACGGAGCAAGGCGAAGTTCTGCATCAGATTCGTTCTTTGGGGATTTCCTGTGTCATTTTAAAGGGCACTTCTTCCGCAATCAGTTATCCCAATCCCCAACTGCGGGCTGCGGGAGATATCGATCTGTTGGCAGCGCCGGAGGACCGGGCAGCAATACGCGGGCTGTTGGAAAAACTGGGCTATCAGCCGCCTGCAGATCACCATCACTGTCATGATTCCATGGCAAAGGGCAAGCTAGTGGTAGAACTGCATTGGGAACCAAATGGAGTGCCGAATTCTGCGGTGGGCAATAAGATCCGAGCCTACCTGCAGCCATTTGTCCGGCACCCTCAAATAGTAGACGGGATACCCATGCTGCCGCCATGCCCCAGGGCGGTGGTCCTGCTGCTGCATAAGCTGGAACATATTATTAACACCGGCTTGGGACTGCGCCAGCTGTGTGACTGGGCGGTATTTGTACACAGGGAACTGACCCCGGCATGTTGGAACGAGCTGTCGGGGCTGCTACATACCTTTGGTTTGATGGTGTTTACCAAAGTAATTACCCGTATTTGTGTAGATTATCTTTCCCTCCCGGCCCAGGATGCACCCTGGTGCATGGATGCAGATGCTGCATTGTGTGAAGAACTGCTACAGGATATGCTCCGCACCGGAAATTTTGGAAAGAAAGAAGAGCGGTATGGTCAGCGCCTGTTTACCAATCCCCAGGCAAAGGGGAGAATATCCAGCTTGCTCCGTACCGGTGTCTCAGCCTGCCAGGTCCATTGGCCGCCATGCAAACGGTGTCCTTTGCTGCTTCCGGCGGCTCCGGTGGCTTTGCTGCTCCGTTACCGGAAGCAGCGCAAACTGGGGCAGCGCCCGCCGATTCACCTGATTCAGATGTATCACGGCGCGGCCCAGAGACAGAAGCTAAATGCCGCACTGCGTCCTTTCTTACCGACCAAGTAGATAAGCACAGATCCGTTTCCGTTGTGAAATGCGCGCTCTATAGGAGACTGTCAGATTGGTTCTGAGACAGTCCCCTATAGAAGCGCCTTTTTCATGGACTGGGGACGGAATGGTAGACAAGAAAGGGCAAGCGGCTTATTGCGACAGCATGTTGTGAAAGGAGTTCATTGTGAGAGCAGAGCGAAAGCATCGCCGCAAGGCGCGCTACCTTCTTTTTCTGGGGGTGCTGATTTGGAGTCTCTTTATCTGGAGCAACTCATGCAGGCCGGCTGCTGAGTCGGCAAGCCAAAGCCTTCAGGTACTTAGCTGTTTTGAACCGATTTTTCAGGCACTGCATATTCCTACGGATCTTGGCCATACCTTAATCCGCAAGGCAGCACATATGACGGAGTTTCTGGTGCTTGGCGTCCTTTGGACAGCGGTGCTTTTATGGGGGCTGGACAAGCGTATCGGCAGCAGTATCTTTACTGGGGCAAGCTTGTGTCTGATGACAGCTTTGGTGGATGAAAGCATCCAGCTTGTTTCACCGGGGCGGGGGAGTTTGGTTACGGATGTATGGATCGATTTTGGCGGAAGCTGCATAGGAATTTTGCTGGTAAGCATGATACATATCCTTTACAGATTTGTGCATAGGAGTAATGCCTGCTGAAACTATGAAGCTTATTTTCACGCATATAGGGCGCTGTGCACAAATTTTACACAATAACATCTTATTTTGTGAATCACTGGCACTTTGGGTTGAAATAGGCAATAAAACCGCGTATAATGTAAACGCACAAAAAAGTGCCATTTTCTGCTTAACATGGGTTAATAGCTGGTTGTGCGGCAGAAAAATATGAGAGAGTAAGAGGGTTAGAGAGAATGACAAACAGGCATATGGTGTTTCCTTGGCGGACCCTGGTTGTTTTTGGGGTCGATACCTGTTTGATTGGACTTACAGGTATCCTGGCGCTGCTGGTACGGTTTGATTTTTTGATTAGCAGCATTCCGCGCAGCTATCTAAATGCATATCTTTGGTGCTTTTTGATTCAGGTGATTGGTACAACAGTGGTTTTTTCGCTGCGGAGGATGTACCATTTTATCTGGCGCGTTGTCAATGTGCGCGATGTGGCCAAGATGGCTTTTTCTGTGGTGCTGGCATTTGTCGTCACCTTCCTGGGATGCCTGGCTTTTAGCGTGAATTTGCCCAGAAGCGTTTGGTTCTTGATGCTGGTCTTTCAGTTGTGCGCACTGGTGGGGATTCGCTGTGCACTGCGGTTCTGGAATATGTTTAACGCATATCTGCAGGCTCGCCGGCCCAGCAGTGAACGCATTATGCTGATTGGTGCAGGGGCTGCGGGACAAGTTCTAGCCCGTGAGCTTGCCTGCAGCCAGCGCGTAGAGGGACGGCTTTGCTGCATTATTGATGACAACCCCCAAAAAACGGGCAAGTATATGGATGGTGTCCGGATTGAGGGTGGTCGTGACCAGATTGAAAGCTGCGTAAAGAAGTATAATATCACGCAAATCATCGTGGCCATTCCTTCTGCTACGGAGGAGGAAAAAGCGGATATCCTCAATATCTGTAAAATGACGGGTTGCCGTCTGCGCGTGCTGCCCGGCCTGTATCAGCTGCTTAATGGCGAGGTGGGACTGTCTGCGGTAAAAGATGTCCAGGTGGAAGATCTGCTGGGGCGGAAGCCTGTGCGCCTTGATACGGCGTCTATTTCTGCATTTTTGGCAGGCAAGGTGGTTTTGGTGACCGGCGGCGGTGGTTCTATCGGCAGCGAACTGTGCCGCCAGATTGCGCGCTATGAACCCAAGCTGCTAATCATTCTGGACATTTACGAGAACAATGCCTATGATATTCAGCAGGAATTGCGCCGCAATTATAAAGATCTTCTGGACCTCCGGGTGGAAATTGCATCGATTCGGGACAAGCAGAGGATCTATCGGCTGTTTGATTTCTATCGTCCCGATGTGGTATTCCATGCTGCTGCCCATAAGCATGTTCCGCTTATGGAGGCCTGCCCCGCAGAGGCCATCAAAAATAATGTGTTTGGAACCTACCATGTGGTGAGAGCGGCTGAAAAGTATGGCACCAAAAAGTTTGTCATGATCTCCACAGACAAAGCGGTAAACCCCACCAACTTCATGGGGGCTACCAAGCGGTTCTGTGAGATGATTCTGCAGAGCCGCCGGAACAGCAGTACGGAGTATTGTGCAGTCCGTTTTGGCAATGTACTTGGGTCCAACGGTTCTGTGGTGCCCCTTTTCAAGAAGCAGATCCAAGAGGGCGGTCCGGTGACGCTGACGGATAAGCGAATCATCCGCTATTTTATGACCATTCCTGAGGCTGCTATGCTGGTGCTGGAAGCAGGTGCAATGGCCAGACAAAGTCAGATTTTTGTTCTGGATATGGGAGAGCCGGTCAAAATTTTGACGCTGGCTGAAAATCTGATCCGACTGTCTGGCCTGGAACCGTATAAGGATATTGAGATCAAAGAGATTGGCCTTCGTCCGGGCGAGAAGCTGTATGAAGAGCTGCTGATGAAGAGCGAGCATCTTTCCAAGACAAGCAACGAGAAAATCTTTGTGGAAGAGCAGCGGCCCATTACACCGGAGGAGATCATGGGGGCTTTGCTTATTCTGGATAAAACGATTTCCGCAGAGAGCAGCAATGACGAGCTTATTAAGCTGATGCGCAAGCTGGTGCCGACTTACCGTGATCCGGCAGAGGTGAATGCTGAGGCGGAGCGCTTTACGGCGGAAGATGAGGAACGGCTCGATGATGTGGGAAGCTATGAAGAAAGCGTAGAGGAACGACGGAATTCTATTTCCGAACAGGTCCTTATTGGTGTATAATATATAGGCGGATATCAAAAGGGAACGCCCCGGGTGATAACCCGGGGCGTTTTTAACAAGTATGAAACTAGGAGTAAGCTATGAAACGTTGGAAAAAAGTCCTATTGATTGTATTGCTGGCCCTGCTGGCAGTGATAGTAGGAATTCTCATCTGGCAGAGAGACAATATAAAGGCGCTTTATATTGCGCTTACAACAGATCAGGAAACGATTTTGAAAAATATGGAGCAATCCAAGCAGGAGCTGGAGGATAGTCTGACGGACTATGACATTACCGTTTTTGCGCCGACGAAGGAGCAAAATGAGGCTCTGCTTGATGGAACCGCCAGCGCAGATGAGATCAAGACGGCTTTGGGCATTGACGATACGGACGATCAGAATGCTATGTCATCTGGTGTGGAACCCACAGAAAAACCGGAACAGTCTCCTGCACCCAGTGAATCGCTGAAGCCGGGCGGGCAAAGTCAGACAGATTCGGATTCCACTCAGAAGCAGGCGAACGCATTGGTGGAAAAGTGCGTAGCTGAGCTATATGCGTGCCAGGTGGATTTAATGGCAGAGCTGGGCAGCATGAAGCAGAAGGCATTGGACGAATGGAACAGCTTGGATGCAGAGGAGCAAACAACTCAGAGATTGCAGCAAATTGGTCTTGATGGATTGATGAAATGCTATGATTTGGAGGTTGCCACCGACCAGGAGGTAAAGGCGATATTAGCCACATATAGAACCAAGCTGGAGGCAATCGGGGCAGATACTGCAGTGCTGGACTCTTTGTGGAAGTATTATAGCGATGAAAAGGCATCCCAAAAGGCATATTACATCCAGAAGTATTTCAATTGATGTGGGACAATTATGGCGAGGCAAAGGATAAGTCCGACAAAACATTTTTACTGATTTGCAGCTCCCGGCCGTTATGGCCGGGAGTTCTTTTTTAGGGATTGTGCTTCAAACCAGACTAAGCGGGGAGGAAACGACCCGGCATGGGCTGTTTTAGCAGCTGAGTCCGAGTACCTGCCCCGAATCAGGGGATGAGATACCCCAGTGGTAAAGAGGATGGGATATTTTTACCCCATAGGCCAGTCTATTGTAATCATTAGGGAATGGAGTACACCCTGCTGACGTTTTGTTTCACAATGAATATTTCGCTCCAAACAGGCCAGCAAAACGGAGGAAATAGGTCCAGGGTCACGGTGGAGATGAGTCCAGGTGTACGGTTGCAAGTCCAGGCAGTAGAATAGATGAGGCACGCAAAG
>NZ_NFIB01000050.1:0-10928 GCF_002159385.1 Flavonifractor sp. An52 | reverse complement strand
GTGTGGTCGGCAAACCACTTCTACCTTATCAGGGAGTTTTTTCTTTTTCTACTCTTCTCCTCGCTTTAAGCTATTTTTTACCCCCGGCTTAGCCGGGGGTTGTCTTTGGTACCACCAAACCGAGGCCCGCCGCAGTTTTACTGCGGCGGGCCCTGCGCGTTCTTTACAAAAGATATTGCATATATTACTGGAAATTTTACACCCCGATTGGTAATCCGCGTCTTGACTATCTTGCCATATGGTTGTATACTTTACACAAATAAAATCCGCGTATTTTGGATTTTATTTATTACCAATGACAAGAACCCCCAGTTTACGTCATTCCAGCTATTCTGGGGGGCTGCCAACAAGGAGAGGATACCTATGGCTTCCACCAAACCGAGTACGATCCTCCATGATTTTTCACAGGGCCACGCTGTACGGGCCCAGGAGTTTATGGGCGCTCACCCTGCTGTGCAGGACGGGCAGGATGGCTGGGTCTTCCGGGTTTGGGCTCCCCACGCCCAATTGGTCGCTGTAATGGGCGATTTCAACGGCTGGAACGACTCCGACCACCCCATGCAGCTGCTCTCCGACGGCGTTTGGGAGGTCTTTATCCCCGGTCTGAAGCAGTTTGACAGCTACAAGTACGCGGTCCATACCGCCTCCGGCCGGGTCCTGGCCAAGGCCGACCCCTACGCCTTCCACGCCGAGACCCGTCCCGGCAACGCCTCCAAGCTCTATGACCTGTCCGGTTACGGCTGGGGAGACGGCAGCTGGATGGATTACCGGAAGAACAATCCGATTTACCAGAAGCCACTGAATATTTATGAAGTTCATTTGGGTTCCTGGCGGCGTACCGGCGAGGACGAGATGCTCTCCTACCGGGATATCGGCAAGTATCTGGTGCCCTATGTGAAGGAGATGGGATTCACCCATGTGGAGCTGCTTCCCATCACCGAGCATCCTCTGGACGCCTCCTGGGGCTACCAGTGCACCGGCTACTTTGCCGCCACCAGCCGGTACGGCACCCCCCACGACTTTATGTGGCTGGTGGACCAACTCCATCAGGCCGGCATCGGCGTGATCCTTGACTGGGTACCCGCCCATTTCCCCAAGGACGCCTTCGGTCTGTACGAGTTTGACGGCGAACCCTGCTATGAGTACGCCGACACCCGCAAAGGCGAGCACGCCGACTGGGGCACCCGTGTCTTCGACTACGCCCGTCACGAGGTCCGCTCCTTCCTGTTCTCCTCCGCCCTCTTCTGGCTGGAGCAGTTCCACATCGACGGCCTGCGGGTGGACGCGGTAGCTTCCATGCTCTACCTGGACTACGGCCGCCAGGGCGGCGAGTGGGTGCCCAACGTGTTCGGCGGCCACGAGAACCTGGAGGCGGTGGACTTCATCCAGGAGCTCAACGGCCATGTGTTCCAGGAACACCCCGACGTGATGATGATCGCCGAGGAATCCACCGCCTGGCCCCGTGTATCCCACCCGGTGGGCGAGGGCGGCCTGGAGGGTGGCCTGGGCTTCAACCTGAAGTGGAACATGGGCTGGATGAACGACATCCTTCACTACATCAAGCTGGACCCCTATTTCCGGCAGTTCAACCACAAGGACATCACCTTCTCCCTGATGTACGCCTTCTCGGAGAACTTCGTGCTCCCCCTGTCCCACGACGAGGTGGTACACATGAAGGGCTCCCTCATCAACAAGATGCCGGGCACCAACGAGGAGAAGTTTGCCGGCGTCCGGGCCTTCTACACCTATATGCTCACCCATCCCGGCAAAAAGCTGCTGATGATGGGCAGCGAGTTCGGCCAGTGGAACGAGTGGCATTATGAGCACTCCCTGGACTGGCACCTGCTGGACCCGGACCAGGAGTGGGCAAAGCCTCACCGCCAGTTGCAGTACTACTTCAAGCAGGCCAACGCCTTCTACCTGGCCCACCCCGAGCTGTGGGAGCTGGACTTCTCCTGGGAGGGCTTTGAGTGGATCGAGGCCAACGACAACCAGGCCAACACCGTGGCCTTCCTGCGAAAGGACGCCAAGGGAGACGCCCTGGTCATCGTGTGCAACTTCTCCCCGGTGGACCGCACCGGCTATACCGTGGGCGTACCTGTCCCCGGCGTATACAGCGTCATCTTCAATTCCGACGATCTCGACTTCGGCGGTAAGGGGGGCGGCGACCATGAGCCGGTCCGCAGCCGCTATGTAGAGAGCCAGGGTCGGGAGCAGTCCATTACCATCTCCCTGCCGCCCATGAGCGCGGTGATCTACAAGTGTACCCGCAAGTTCCCCGTCCGCAAGAAGAAGGCGGATAAGGAGGAAGCCCCCAAGCCCGCCGTGCGCAAGAAGGCCGCCGCTCCCGCCGTGAAGGCCCCCGCCGCCAAGCCTGCGGTCCGCAAAAAGGCTGCCGCTCCCGCGGTAAAGGAGGCTGCCCCCAAGCCTGCCGTCCGCAAGAAGGCCGCCGCTCCCGCCGTTAAGGCGGAGGCTGCCAAACCCGTGGTCCGCAAAAAGAAGGAAAAGTGACCCCTCTCCGGAGAGCCGGAGTTTATCAGTTAGTTCCAGTTCAAACTCTGAGGTGATAGAATGAAAAAGGAATGTGTTGCCATGTTGCTGGCCGGCGGGCAAGGCAGTCGCCTGCACGCCCTCACCAGCCACGTGGCCAAGCCCGCAGTCCCCTTCGGCGGTAAGTACCGCATCATCGACTTCCCCCTGTCCAACTGCATCAACTCCGGCATTGATACCGTGGGTGTGCTGACCCAGTACCGCCCCATGGAACTCAATGCCTACATCGGCAACGGCGAGCCCTGGGATCTGGACCGCTCCTACGGCGGCGTCCACATCCTGCCCCCCTATATGCGGGAAGGCGAGAAGGGCACCTGGTACAAGGGTACCGCCAACGCCATCTACCAGAACATCAACTTCCTGGATACCTACAATCCGGATTATGTGCTCATTCTGTCGGGCGACCACGTCTACAAGATGGATTATGCCGATATGCTCCGCCGCCACAAGGACACCAAGGCCGCCTGCACCATCTCCGTGCTGGAGGTCCCCATGGCGGAGGCTCCCCGCTTCGGCATCATGAACGTCAACGAGAACGACGACATCTATGAGTTCGAGGAGAAGCCCAAGAAGCCCAAGAGCAACCTGGCCTCCATGGGCATCTATATCTTCACCTGGAAGAAGCTGCGGGAGTACCTCATCGCCGACGAGGAGGACGAGAAGAGCGCCAACGACTTCGGCAAGAACATCATCCCTGCCATGCTCAATGCCGGCGAGAAGATGACCGCCTATCGCTTCAAGGGCTACTGGAAGGACGTGGGCACCATTGACTCCCTGTGGGATGCCAACATGGATATGCTCTCTCCCGACAACGGCATCGATCTGTACGACAACGAGTGGCCCATCTTTGCCCGCACCCCCACCAAGCCCCCTCACTTCATGGGTAAGAACGCCAAGGTGGACCACTCCATGGTCACCGGCGGCTGCGAGGTGTACGGCACTGTGGAGAACTCCGTCCTGTTCCACTCCGTCATCGTGGAGGAGGGCGCTGTGGTGCGCTATTCCATCCTGATGCCCGGCACCGTGGTCAAGGCGGGCGCCGTGGTGGAGTATTCCATCATCGCGGAGAACAGCGTCATCGGTGAGCGGGCCCGGGTGGGCGCCTCCCCCGACGGCACTGAGGACTGGGGCGTGGCTGTGGTGGCCCAGAACCTGACTGTGGGCCCAGACGCTGTGGTCTCTCCCAAGGCCATGATTACTCGTAACGTGAAAGGAGGTGGGGTGAAATGATGAACAAACTGCACGGCATCATCTTCTCCTACCTTTCCAACCCCGACCTGCGGGAGCTGACCCAGAACCGCAACACCTGCTCCATCCCCTACGGCGGCCGGTACCGGGTCATTGACTTCATGCTCTCCAACATGGTCAACGCCGGTATCTCCGACGTTGGCATGATCGTGGATGCCAACTATCAGTCCCTGCTGGACCACGTGGGCTCCGGCAAAGACTGGGACCTGTCCCGCAAGCACGGCGGCCTGCGCATCCTGCCCCCCTTCAGCTACTCCGGCAGACGGGAAGGGATGTACCGGGGCCGTATGGACGCCCTGGCGGGCATCCGCTCCTACCTCCAGAACATCCGTCAGGATCACGTGGTGCTGGCCGGCGGCGACCTGGCGGTGAGCCTCCCCCTGCGGGATATCTTTGAGGCCCACATCCGCAACGACGCCGACATCACCGCCGTGTGCACCGGCCATCCCAAGGGCGATCCCAAGGGCTGCGACTACTTCACCATCGGCGCCGGCGGACGGATCACCGACGTGTCGGTCCATCCTCCCATCGCTCAGGGCTGTGAGTCCCTGGAGGTTTACATTCTCTCCAAGGAGCTGCTGCTCTCCCTGGTGGACCATTGTGCCGCCCACAACATCCACTCCTTCAGCATTGGTGTGCTCCAGTCCATGGTGGGCCAGCTGAAGATCGTCCCCTATGTGTTCGACGGTTATGCCGCCCGGCTGCAGTCGGTGGCGGGCTACTTCGCCCGCAGCATGGAGCTGCTGGATCCCGCCGTCCGGGAGCAACTCTTCGTGCCCGACCGTCCCGTCCGCACCAAGGACCGCTCCGATCCCTCCACCTACTATGGACCCGACTCCCGCTCCTACAACTCTCTGGTGGCCGACGGCTGCATCATTGAGGGCGAGGTGGAGAACTCCATCCTCTTCCGGGGCGTCCGGGTGGAAAAGGGTGCCAAGGTCTCCGGCTGTGTGCTGATGCAGGGCACCACCATCCAGGCCGGTGCCGTACTGAAGTACGCCATCACCGACAAGAACGTCCGGGTCAACCCAGGCCGGATGCTGATGGGCCACAGCACCTACCCCCTGGCCATCGCCAAAAACGAGATCGTCTGACCTGTATGCGGGGAGGCGGCGGCAAAACGCCGCCGCCTCCCTTTCCTGCGGCGTCTCCCGGGAGGCGTCCCGCATCCCGGCAAATTTATGGTTGGAGGTAATGTATGAATATCCTGTTTGCCACCTCTGAGTGCGCTCCTTTCATCAAAACCGGCGGACTGGCCGACGTGGCCGGCGCTCTCCCCAAGGCCCTGGCCAAGGACGAGAACAACGACGTCCGGGTGATCCTGCCTCTGTATGAGGGGATCGGCGAAGAATGGCGCAGCCAGATGACCTTTTTGAAATGCTTCCATATCACTGTGGCCTGGCGCACCCCCTACTGCGGTATCTTTGAGCTGAAGCGGGACGGCGTCACCTACTGGTTCGTGGACAACGAATATTACTTCAAGCGCGCCTCCATCTACGGCCACTATGACGACGGCGAGCGCTTCGCCTACTTCTCCCGGGCCGTTGTGGAGTCCATGGGCTGGCTCGACTGGCATCCCGATGTGCTCCACTGCAACGACTGGCAGACCGCCCTGGTGCCTATCTACCTGCTGGAGGAGCGTCACCGCATTCCTCAGCTGTATGACACCAAGAGCGTGTTCACCATCCACAACATCGAGTACCAGGGCCGCTATGGCAGCCAGACCCTGAAGGACCTGTTTGGCCTGAACGCCGGCTATTTCAACGAGCATATGCTGGCCTATCACGGCGACGTGAACCTGATGAAGGGCGCCATCTACGCCGCCGACTATGTCACCACGGTATCTCCCACCTACGCCGATGAGCTGCAGTACAGCTTCTACGCCCACGGCCTGGAGGGTGTTATTGCCGACAACCGCCACAAGCTGCGGGGTATCCTCAACGGCATCGACACCGAGGTGTACGATCCCTGGCACGACAAGGGCCTGACCAAACCCTTCTCCGTCAAGCAGATGGGCGGCAAGAAAAACTGCAAGACCGCTCTCCAGCAGATGTCCGGCCTGCGGGAAAATCCCGACACCCCCATTATCGCCTGTGTCTCCCGCCTGGTGAAGCACAAGGGCTTCGACCTGGTCACCGCCGCCATCCACGATATTATGGGCATGGACGTGCAGATGATCGTACTGGGCACCGGCGACTGGAACTTTGAGGAGGCCTTCCGTCAGGCTCAGAACCAGTATCCCGGCCGCTTCGCCGCCCATATCATGTACTCCCCCAATCTGTCCACCGCCATCTACGGCGGCGCCGACATCTTCCTCATGCCCTCCATTTCCGAGCCCTGCGGCCTGAGCCAGATGATCGCCATGCGCTACGGCACCATCCCCGTGGTGCGGGAAACCGGCGGTCTGCGGGACTCCGTGATTCCTTACAATAAATTTACCGGCGAGGGCACCGGCTTCTCCTTTGCCAACATCAACGCTCACGAGATGACCGGCGTGCTTGCCGACGCGGTAAACCTCTATCACAACGACCAGAGTGCCTGGAAGGGCCTCCAGAAGAACGCCATGTCCGCCGATTTCTCCTGGACCCGCTCCGCCGCTGCCTACCAGGAGATCTACGGCTGGGTCACCGGGAAGTAATGGGAAGGTTTTCCTTCTCTTGACAAATGGAATCCTGTTGTGATAAAATTCCGCTCCGCAGGGGGATTTTCCCTGCGGAGCGCCTATTTTGTTGCCATCCTAATTGTATTGGAGATGTCTGCATTGCATAAATACACCAAAAAAGAGCTGATGACCCTCATTACCGGCAAATTGCGCCGCAATTTTGGCCGTGACGTGGAGGAGGCCACCAGCCTTCATATGTTCAAGGCCTGCGCCATGGTGCTGCGGGATATCATTTCCGAGCGGCAGATGAAGTCCGAGGACAAGGTGATCGCGGAGCATCAGCGCCAGGTCCACTATCTGTCCCTGGAGTTCCTCATGGGCCGCTCCCTGATGAAGAACGCCTACAACCTGGGCGTGCTGGAGCCTCTGAAGGAGGCCATCGAGGGGCTGGGCTTCTCGGCTCCCGACCTGTTTGAGACCGAGCCCGACGCCGGTCTGGGCAATGGCGGCCTGGGCCGTCTGGCTGCCTGCTATCTGGACTCCATGACCACCCTGGATATCCCCGCCACTGGCTACTCCATCTGCTACGAGCTGGGTATCTTCAAGCAGAAGATCGTGGACGGCCAGCAGGTGGAGCTGCCCGACAACTGGCTGGGTCTGGGCGACGCCTGGCTCATCTCCAAGATGGATGAGGTGGAGGAGGTCCGCTTCGGCGGCAAGGTGGAGGACGAGTGGGATGAACTGGGTCACCACCGCATCAAGCACACCGGCTACGACGTGGTTCTGGCCGTGCCCAAGGACATGGAGATCTCCGGCTACAGCACCGAGCACGCCAACATCCTCCGCCTGTGGGACGCCAAGAGCCCCACGCCGGTGGATATGCACCTGTTCTCCTCCGGCCAGTACCTGAAGGCGGTGGAGCAGCGGGCCATGGCTGAGTCCATCTCCAAGGTGCTCTACCCTGAGGACAACCACTACGAGGGCAAGTCCCTGCGTCTGAAGCAGCAGTATTTCTTCGTGTCCGCCACCATTCAGTCCATCGTGCGCAAGCACCGGGCCGAATACGGCACCCTGCGCAACTTCCACCAGAAGCACGTCATCCAGATCAACGACACCCACCCCACTCTGGCCATCCCCGAGCTGATGCGCATCCTGCTGGATGAGGAGGGCTACGGCTGGGATGAGGCCTGGTATATCGTCACCCACACCATCGCCTACACCAACCACACCGTGCTGGCCGAGGCTCTGGAGCGCTGGCCCCAGCAGCTCATTGAGAACCTGCTGCCCCGGATCTGGCAGATCCTCATCGAGATCTCCAACCGGTACCAGAAGGTGCTCACCGACTACTTCCACGGCGACCTGTCCAAGGTGGCTCCCATGGCCATCATCTGGGGGGGCGAGGTGCGCATGGCCAACCTGTGCGTGTGCGCCTGCTTCAAGATCAACGGCGTGTCCGCCCTCCACTCTGAGATTCTGAAGAAGGACGTCTTCCACGATGCCTATCAGCGCACCCCCGACAAGTTCACCAACGTGACCAACGGCATTGACCATCGCCGCTGGCTGGGCGAGTGCAACCCCCGCCTGGATGAGCTGATCCGGGACTGCTGCGGCAGCGACAAGTACCTGCTCCAGCCCGACGCCCTGAAGGAACTGGAGAAGTTCCAGGACGACGCCGGGGTTCTGTCCCGCCTGGGCGAGATCAAGGCCGCCAACAAGAAGGCCTTCGCCACCTGGGTGGCCCGGGAGCACGGCATCTTCCTCAACACCGACGCCATGTTCGACGTGCAGGTGAAGCGGCTGCACGAGTATAAGCGCCAGCTGCTCAATGTGCTGCACATCATCTACCTGTACCAGCGGATGAAGAACGACTCCCACTTCGACTTTGCTCCCCGCACCTACCTGTTCGGCGCCAAGGCGGCTCCCGGCTACGCCGTGGCCAAGCGGATCATCCGTCTCATCAACTCCGTGGCCGACATGATCTCCAAGGACCCCATCTGCAAGGACCGGCTCCAGGTGGTGTTCCTGGAGAACTACCGGGTGAGCCTGGCTGAGAAGCTGATGCCCGCCTCCGAGCTCTCCGAGCAGATCTCCACCGCCGGCAAGGAGGCCAGCGGCACCGGCAACATGAAGTTCATGATCAACGGCGCTGTGACCATCGGCACCTTGGACGGCGCCAACGTGGAGATGCACCAGGTGCTGGGCGACGAGAACATCTTCCTCTTCGGCCTGAAGGCCCACGAGGTTGCCGAGCTCAAGCACAACGGCTACAAGTCCTATGAGTACTATATCCACAACAACGACCTGCGGTCTGTGGTGGAGCAGCTCAACCTGGGCTTTGGCGACGGCATTAACTACGACGACATCGCCCGCCGGCTGCTGTTCGGCGACGGCGGCCCCGCCGACGAGTACCTGCTGCTGGCCGACTTCGAGAGCTACCGGGACGCCCATGCCCGGGCCGGTCAGGCCTATCAGGACCCCAAGCGGTGGAACAAGATGTCTCTCATGAACATCGCCCGCTCCGGCATCTTTGCCGCCGACCGTTCCATCCGGGACTACGCCAAGGATATCTGGAACGTCCCCGTCCGGGAGATCAAGTAAATCACCTGCGATTCCGCGGGCGGCCAAAAGGCCGCCCGCTTTTTTTATCCGGATGCAATCATTTGGCCCGCCGCCGCGCTTTCTAGGCAGAAGGACAAGAAGGGAGTGAACGCAATGCCCACCCTCAATGGCAATTCTCTCTCCTGTGAGGAGATCCTGGACCGCTACGGCCCGCTGGTCTACCGCATGGCCATCCAGGGCACCGGCAGCGTGGCCGACGGGGAGGACGTGGCCCAGGAGGTCTTTGTGAGCCTCATCCAGTGCGACCCCCGCTTTGCCGATGAGACCCACCTGAAAGCCTGGCTCATACGGGCCACCGCCAACCGCTGCAAAAGCTGGGGGCGCTCCCCCTGGCACAGGCGCACCGTTCCTCTGGAGGAGGCCCGTCAGGCCGCCCCGCCGCCGGAGACCGGCGGCACCTGGGAGGCGGTGGCCGCCTTACCTCCCAAATACCGCTGGCCGGTGTACCTCCACTACATCGAGGGCTATACCGCCGCCGAAATCGCCCAACTGCTGGGCTGTCCCCGGAACACGGTGCTCTCCCGGCTGAGCCGGGCCAGAGACAAGCTGAAAGACGCGCTGAAGGAGGAATGGGCATGAACAGCAAGGATTACCGCAGCACACTGGGCGGCGTGACCCCCTCCCCCGCCTGGCGGGAGCGCACGCTGGCTGCCATGGAGCAGGCTCAGGGACAAAAGCGGCCCTCCCGTAAGCCTCTGGCCATCGCCGCCACGGCGGCGGCCCTGGCTGTAGCCGTCACCGGCGGGGTATGGCTGTCCAGCCGGACCGAAGTGGACCCCGACGGACCCGGCACCGCCCGCACACCGGAGCCGGTGGTCACACCCACCCCTACCATTAATCCCGAATGGATCTATTTTGAAAGTTTTTCCATTGTCACCGACCCCAGCCAGCTCATGGGCAACAATCCCACCGCCGGGCGGCTGGAGGAGCTGACCGAGCTACCGGTGTACCAGAACCCCATCCCCACTGAACGGGATCAGCGGGCGGCGCTTCAGGGCCTGGCAGCCGATCTGGGGCTGACCATCGCCCATATCAGCGATTTTACCTGGCGGCCCAGCACCGGGGAGGACACCATGGGCCGCTCTCCCACCCTGACCGCGGAATGTACCGACGGCACTAAGCTGCGGCTGGAGGGGTTCTACAGCCTGCAAATTTATGATTCTCCCGACCTGGCTGCCATGGCCGAGACCGCCCGCAGCTATCTCCTCTACAGCGCCATGACGCCGGAGGAAATGCTCTCCTCCTCCAGCGTGCCTCCCCAGACCGGGCAGGAAACCCTGGAAACCTACGCCTATACCGGAGAAGCGGATGTCACCCAGGCCACCTTCCTGCTGGACCAGGACGCCACCCCGGAGGAGCAGATCTACTCCTACAGCTTCCAGCGCATGGAGGTGCGGAATACTTCTCTGACCCTCTACCTCCAGCCCGGGGCGAGCGTGGGTACCTACCCCCTCCGCTCCCCCGACGACGCCCTGGATTCCTTCCGCTCCTGGGACTACTGGGGCAGCAGCTTTACCTACCACCCTGAAGATGCCCAGATCATCTTTGTCTCCCTGGAGTACGATATCAGTATGGGCCAGCCCTACTTCCAGCCGGTGTACCGTATTCTGTTCACACAGGACTACTGGGACATGGCCGACCGTATGTTTGACGGAGTGGACCCCTCCCCCTTTATGGGCGTAGGGGTAGCCTACGTCCCCGCCATCGATCCAAAGTATCAGGACGAGGTACCCTACCGGCGATATTTCAATGACGGTCTGGCCCACCACATTCTGGAGGAGCTGGCCTGAGAGTCAAAACCTCCGGCTAAGCCGGAGGCTTGAGTAGGCCCTAAAAGGGCCTGATACGGACGAAGCCCCTTAAGGGGCCCCGAAAGGTTTGCCGACTGCATTTCTTTCTCGGGCTTACC
>NZ_NFIB01000005.1:0-112394 GCF_002159385.1 Flavonifractor sp. An52 | reverse complement strand
GGTAAGCCCGAGAAAGAAATGCAGTCGGCAAACCTTTCGGGGCCCCTTAAGGGGCTTCGTCCGTATCAGGCCCTTTTAGGGCCTACTCAAGCCTCCGGCTTAGCCGGAGGTTTTGACTGCTTTGAGGGGTCTTAGCCTTCGATGGGGGTGGACAGGTTGGTCTTGAGGGCGGAGATCTGGTCGGCAGTGAGGCCGATGCCGGTCAGGTAATCCTCAGCGGCCTTCTGCAGGTCCACCTTGGACAGGTCGGCGCCCTTTTCCAGGCCCGCCAGGTCACGGAGCATACCCACAGCCACCTCGGAGATCAGCTTATACTGCTCGGAGTTCTTCTCCACATGGTAGTAGTTCTCATAGGACACCATGTAGTCGGCCACGATCTCCTCCTGGGAAGCGCCCATCAGGGCCTCCAGCAGGATGGCGGTAAAGCCGGCCCGGTCCTTGCCCTCGGTGCAGTGGAAGGCATAGGGGCCCTCGTGGGAAATCATGAACTCCAGACCGGTCTTGAGCTTGGCCTGGAAGTCGGCGGCCTTGTAGTCCACGCCCATGTTGAGGGCGACCACATTGCCTCCCTCATAGAGACCCTTGTAGTAGGGAGAATCAAAGCCCTCGGCGGCAAAATAGCCCTGGATGACCTCGTCATCGTCAGCCAGATTGACCACAGTCTTGACGCCGGCCTTTTCAATCAGGTCGTCGGCATAGGCGGCCCGGCCGATCTCAGGATTCACAGGGCTGCTGGTGCGGTAAAGCACGCCCTTGGCAATATCGCCCACGGTGATGGCACGGAAGTTGGCAAAGACCTCGTCGGAGGCGTAGTCGCTCCGCTCGTTGGTGCGCTCAAGCTGATGGGCCTGATACTGACCCAGGTAACCGGCCTTCTCGGCCAGCGTAAAGGTGACAATGTCGCCCTCCTCCACGCCGTAGGTACCGGCAAAGTTGCCCATGTTGATGGCAACCACAAGGATGTCGCTCTCCTTGTTGTCACGCACCACGCACTCGCCGGTGTTTACATCGCTGTAGGCGGTGCAGAAGGGGATCTCCAGGCTCTGACCGTTTACAGTCACGTCCAGCACGTCACCCAGCTCCAGGCCCGCGGTATAGAGCACCTCAGGCTTGATATCCAGGTCCAGGTTGCCGTATTTCTCGATGGCGGCCACGCTGCCTACCACAGGCGCCCGGCTCACATCATAGGTGTTGGCGAAGATCGCGCCGTTGACCACCCACACGTCGGAGAAGTCGGGCTTGCCGTCCTTGTTGGGGCAGACCAGGTAATCGCCGTAGCCGTGCTCGGAGACGGGATCGTTCACATGGAGCACATCGCCCCAGGCGGTGTTGACGGTGAGGCGCACGTCCTTGGGAACAAAGCAGGCAAAGTTGGTGTCGGGCTCAGCCTTGGTCTTCAGGTCGATAAAGGTATCCTTGGAGTTGGTGAAGTCCTCCGCCTTGAGGGCGGTGCCGTCAGCCTTGGTGTAGGTCTCCAGTACCTTGCTCAGCTTGGTGACCCACTGCTCGCCCACGGTGCCCTTGAGGACCACGCTCTCCCCGTCATCGGTGGCGGTGTAGTCCACATTCTCCAGGTCGTTGTGGAAGGTGGTATCCTTGGAGACCATCATGCCCTGGATGGTATACTCCGCCTTGCCGGTGAGGAAGAAGTCCTCGGCATGGGCCTTGATATAGTCCTCAGCGGGAGTCTCAAAGGTGAGCTGGCCAAAGTTCATCAGGATCTGGGCCAGCTCGGAGCGCTGGGCAGTCCCGGTGGGATTGAGTTTGTTCTGGCTGCCGGAGAGGATACCCAGCGCCACAGCCCGCTCCATACCGTCCTTGGCCCAGTCGGCCACGGAGGCGGCATCCGCATAAGTGCTCAGGTCGGCATTGTCGGCCTGAGCGCCCTGGGCGTCGGCGTAATCGGCAAAGACCTTGCCCAGCTCCTGCCGGGTCATGGCCCGTTCGCCGCCGAAGGCGCCCTGGCCCACGCCGGTGGTCAGGCCCTCATCTTCAGCCCAGGCGGCAGCGTCGGCGTACCACTGATCGGAGACATCGTTGAAGGAAGCGGCCTCGGCCACGGCAGGACGACCTGCCATGTTGTACAGGGTCTGATACACCATACCCCGGGTCACGGTGAGAGAGGGTCCAAAGGCGTTGTTACCGGTGCCGTTCATGATCCCCTTTTCAGAGACATAGGAGACGGCAGGGGCATACCAGGCGTCAGAAGCCACGTCAGTAAAGACGGGGGCAGTTCCTTCCGCGGCCATGGCAGGGGCAGAGACGCCCAGCGTCAACGCGGCAGCCAGAGTCAGGGAGAGGAGTTTTTTGCGTTCCTTCATTTCAAACATTCCACCTTTCCACATTTGTATCCCACCACTGTCGGGATACTTCTTCCATGTGCCATAGTAGCAAAACCGGTTTAACAATACAAGCACATTCTTGCGGTATCTTCCCTCTTCATTGATAAATACGTTCCATCAGCGTCTTTGGAGAAGCTAACTGAAAAAATGACGACAAATATGAAGAACGTACAGTTGCGATGTCAGACTATCTATTTTACTCTAAAAGTGTAAGATAGAGAAAGAAAACTTGGCCAATTTGCACGAACAAACAGGAGTGGATATCGGTGGTGAAAAAAGAGATGGATGATTACAAACAAAAAGGAACCGTTTGGCTCAGAGAGTATAAAAATGAGATTGCAATCACAGTTCTAATCATTGTGATTCTGATCCTATCCCCTATGCTCTCACCGTTTTTTCTCTCCGGCAGCAACTTGCTGAACCTGCTGCGGCAGACCGCCTATACCGCAATTGCCGCCATTGGAATGTACTTCGTGATCCTCATCGGCGGGATCGATCTCTCCATTGGCGCCACCATTCAGATCATCGGTATGGTCTCCATCACTATGCTGATCAACGGTGTGCCGGTATGGCTGACCATTCTGACTGTACTGGGCATCGGTGTGGCAGTTGGGCTCGTGAACGGACTCTTCGTTACCTACGGCAGACTACAGCCCTTCGTGGTAACACTGGTGACCAAGCAGATTATGCAGGGCATCGTGCTATGCGTCACCGGTGGTGCCAGTGTATCCGGAACAGTGCCCGAGTCTTTTATGCGAATCGGAACAGGCTACATCTGGATCTTCCCGGTCCCCGTGGTGGTGCTCTTTCTCATCAGCGTGGCCTCAATTTTTGCAATGAGCCGCACCACCTATGGCCGGCGTCTGCGGGTGACCGGCTCCAACCAGGTTGCCGCCTATAATTCCGGCGTAAACGTGCGGATGGTGAAGCTTTCAGCTTATGTACTGTGTGCTGTGTTTGCCACCATTTCGGGGCTGCTTTCTGTGGCCCGCACCGGAGCCTTCCAGCCCACTACCACCCATGGCGGCGCCACCGGAATGGAACTGGATGCCATTGCTGCCGTTGTGGTAGGCGGCGCCGCCCTCACCGGCAGTAAGGGTACCGTAGCCGGTACCCTGCTGGGTGCTCTGCTATACGGCATTTTGTCCAACTTGTTCCCGCTGATCGGCATCAGTTCGTATATGCAGCAGCTGATCCAGGGTCTAATCATCCTGGTGGCGGTGCTCATTTCAGTAAAGGGAAGCATTGGTGTCAAGCCCAAACTGCGGCGGAACAGGAGTAGCTATGAGTACCATACTTGAATTGAAAGGCATTACCAAACGATTTGCCAATTCTACGGTTCTGGATCACATTGACCTGGCATTTGAGCAGGGTGAACTCCATGCTCTAGTGGGAGAAAACGGCGCGGGCAAGTCCACCATGATCAAAATCATTTCCGGGGTCTATCAGGCCGACGACGGAGAACTCTGGCTCAACGGCAAGCGAGTCTCCTATTCCATGCCCAGCGAGGCCCAGCGGGCGGGAATCAGCACCCTCTTCCAGGAGATTCAGGAGATTCCGGAGATGACCGTGGCCGAGAACATCTTTCTGGGCCGCGAACACCGATACGGTGGCATTCCCATAGTCAACCGCAAGCAGATGGTGCGGGCGGCAAAGGAACTGATCGACCGGCTGGGGCTCCACCTCAGCGCCACCGCCAAAATGCGGGATTTGCCGGTATCCTCTCGAAAAATGGTGGAGATTGCCCGGGCGGTCAACCAGAACGCATCTGTGGTTATCATGGACGAGCCCACAGCAAACCTGAACGTGGAAGAGATGGACGCGCTCTTCCGGATGATCGACGAGTTAAAAAAGCAGCACACCACCATTATCTACATCTCTCACCGCATGAACGAGGTATTCTCCCTCTCCGACCGCATCTCGGTCCTGCGGGACGGCAAGCTGATCGCCACTCTGGACAGCGCCGACTGCAACGAGAAAAACCTCATTCCTCTAATGATCGGGCGGGAGCTGACCGACCTCTATCCCCAGCGGGAACATCGCATCGGGGAGGTGGTGCTGGACGTCAAGGACTTCAGCCTGGGCAATCACTTCCAAAACGTATCCTTCCAGCTCCACGCCGGCGAGGTGCTGGGATTCGCCGGTCTGGATTCCTCCGGCGCAAATGCGGTCACCAAAACCCTCTTCGGACTGTGCGGGACACCCAGCGGCAGCGTACAGTGCGGCGGCGTGAAGTTGGAAAGTTTCAAGCCGGCCAAGAGCATCAAAAACAACATCGCCTTCCTGCCGGAAGACCGGAAAACTCAGGGGCTGTTTCTCAATCAGAATCTGGTCAGCAACATCACCATCAGCTCCCTGGGCCACCTGTTCAGCAGGCATTCCGTCCTGAAGCGGGGGGATGAAGTGGCTGCCAGCCGGAATGTTGTGGACCGTCTGCACGTCAAGGCAGCGGGACTGCATACCCGGCCGGAAGAGCTCAGCGGCGGCAATCAACAGAAGGTACTGCTGGGCCGGTGGATGATCGACGCCTATAAAGTGCTCATCATGGAGGAGCCCACCCGCGGCGTGGACGTGGGCGCCAAGTCCGAGATCTACGCCCAGATCAACCAGCTGGCGGAGAAAGGTCTGGCCGTGATCATGTACTCCACGGAGATGCCGGAGCTGTTGGGTATGTGCGACCGTATCCTGGTGTTTTCCGCCGGAGAGCTGACGGCCTGCCTCTCCCAGGAGGAGGCCACCCAGGAGCGTATCCTGGAGTATGCGTTAGTGAGGCGATGAGCATGAAAAAAATTGAAGTGTCCAAGCTGCTGCCCGTTATCATGCTGATCGTACTGATCGTCATCGGGTCACAGCTGTCTGAAAGCTTCTTTACCCTGAGCAACCTATCCAACATTGTACAGTACGCGGTGGAATCGGCCTTCATCGGAATTGGCATGACCTTTGTATTGCTGATCGGCGGCATCGATCTGTCGGTGGGTTCCGTGCTGGCTTTTGCCAGCGTGGTCAGCGCCAAGATTGCGCTGGAGAGCATGAGCATTCCCCTGATCCTGATCGTGGTGATCCTGATCGGTCTGGGCTGCGGTGCGGTCAACGGTCTGCTGGTAACCCGCTTCCGGATCGAGCCCTTCATGGCCACACTTGCCATGATGATGATTATGCGGGCCTGTACCTTCCTCTTCACCGGCGGCGGTCCGCTCACCGGCTCGGTACAGGATTCCTTCAAACAGATTATTAAAGGCGACTTTTTAGGGGTGCAAAACGGCATCTGGTATGTGCTGATCGCATTTGTGGCCGCTTTTCTCATTCTGGACCGGACGCGGTTTGGCCGGCATATCTACGCGGTGGGCGGCGGAGAGGAAACCGCCAAGCTCTTCGGTGTACAGACCGACCGGGTCAAGCTGTGCGCATACATGATCAGCGGCCTGCTGGCCGCTCTGTCCGGCCTGTTTATCGCCGCCCGCATCGGCATCGGCGAGCCCAGATCCGGCCAGTCCTACGAGATGACCGCCATTACCATCTGCGTGGTGGGCGGCATCAGTATGCTGGGCGGCAAGGGTAACATTCTGGGTACCTTTGTAGGCACCATGGTGGTGTGCATGATCAGCAATCTGATGAATCTGATGAACATCGACACCAACGCCCAACCTATTGTCACCGGCATCATCATTCTTGTCACCACCCTGATCGTCTCCAGAGAGGTGGGCAAATCCAGAAAGCACCTGGTCAAAGAGATTTAGACCGGAGTATCCGGTTTAAATAAATGCTCAATGCACATATGGAAAGGAGAAGTTATGAAAAAGATTGCTGCTCTCATTCTGGCACTGTCCCTGGCACTTGGTCTCGCCGCCTGCTCCAGCCCCGCCGGCAGCGGCGGTGAATCCAGTTCCCCCTCCGCCAACGACGGAGAAAAGACCACCTACAAGATTGGCTTTTCCCAGTGCGTCATGAACCATCCCTTCCGCATTGCCATGGTACCCCGCCATGGTCTTTGTCCCCCTGATCGGCGATCCCATCCTGTTTGCCGAAGGCAGTCTGGTTGGTTACGCCTCCGACAAGACCTGGTTCGACGATACCCGGGGCATCCGTCAGGAGCTGGGCAGCGTCGTACGGGATTTTGCCTCCAAGCATCCCGGCGCCAAGTTGGGCCTGAGCGGTGCAAAATACTGCGCCCTGGAATTCTATGAGCAGATCATGGACAACATTGGCACCGCCAAGCCGGAAAAGACCATGCTTATCGAAAGCCTGAAGTCCATCAAAAGTGAACGTGAGATCCGCAATATGAAGGTGGCCGGCGAACTGGCCGACCGGGGTATTTGGAAGATCAAGGAACTGCTGGAGTCTGAAAGCGGCCTGACGGAGCGGGAAGTGGTGCGCCAGGCCATGGCTGAGATGTTCCGTCTGGGCGCTGATACCAAGTCCTTTGACATCATGGTGCAGTCCGGTGTCAACGCGGAGAAGTGGTTCCTGGCCTATCCCACCGATAAGGTCATCCAGAAGGGAGAAACCATCCTGATCGACATCGGGTGCCGCTTCAACGACTACTCTTCCGACATGGCGCGCGGCGTGGGCTACGGCGACATGAGCCCCGCCCAGGAGAAGCTGCTCAACACCTGCCTGAAGGCCTGGGAAGAGGGCATGGCCGCCCTGCGTCCCGGCATGACCGGCAAGGAGGCCGACGTGGCCGCCAACCGGGTTATGGCGGAGGCCGGATATGTCCACTTCGCCGGTGAAGGCCGGGGCTGCGCCCACTCTACCGGTATGGACCCCGAGGAAGAGATCCCCACCATCGGCCCCAACAGCGACGATGTGCTCCAGGAGAATCAGACCTTCTGCTTCGAGATTACTCTGATGGAGCCCGGCGTGGGCGGTACTCGAGTGGAGGACACGGTGGTCCTGCGCAAGGATGGTCCTGAGAGTCTGACCAATTTCCCCAGAATGAATCGCTGGTAAATCACACACAGGAAAAGCAAAGCCAATCGTCCCAGGCGTCCCCGCGCCTGGGCCTTGGCTTTCTTTTCCATGTGCAAGGGCATGGCCCATATGCTATAATGCGAAAAAGGGCCTGCAGTGCCTGTTCTACAGAAAAAGGGGGAGTTGGATGAGGCGCGAAGTTCTCAGCGGAAGAAATCTTACCTTCCATAACCGCGCTGGATGTATCATCTCCAACGTATCCCTGCATCTCTATCAGGGTGAGATCTTGGGGATCGTCGGCATCAACGGCCCCGGAAAAACCATTTTGGCACAGCTTTTAGCCGGTATTCTTCAACCGGACAGCGGTAAAATCGTCCTGGGTGAGGTGGGGCAGGGAGAACAGGCCTCTTCGGAACTGCTGCGGGCCCGGGTCGGCTATGTAGGGGAAGAGCCGGAACTGCTGGAAAACCTAACCGTGGCCGAAAACCTAATGATCGGCATTCAGGCTGAGCCCTGGCTCTACGCCAGCCGGAAGCGACTTTATCAAAAAGCCAAGGTTCTGTTGGAAAAACACGGCTTTGAAGCAGACCCCAAGGCTCGGGTCTCCGCACTTACTTACACCCAGTGCAAAGAAGTACAGCTGGCCCGGCAGTTGGTTACCCGTCCCAATATTCTGGTATTGGATGACCTGGCCGAGTCCTTTTCCAGCACAGGACAGCGGCGATTGGCTGATATTCTGCGTACCCTCGCCCAGGCAGGCAGCGCTATCATCTACACCTCCCATCGCTATGAAGATCTCCTTCCTGTTGTGGACCGCCTTCTTGTCCTCCGTGCCGGCATGGTGGTGGCAGAATCGCAGCGGGAACAATTTTGTCCCGACCGGATACGACGGCTGCTGTACGGCGGCGATCCCCTCGCCACATCTCTTCCGGTTGCCGACCGAGCCATTTCTCACCAGACAGGTGAGGAGGTGCTGCGGCTGTCTGAAGTCAGGGCGGCCTCATTAAAACCGGTATCGTTCTCTGTCCGCCGCGGAGAGATCGTAGGTATTGCGGGGCTGGTGGGCAGCGGAAAATCCATTTTAGTCCAATGTATTGGCGGGCATCGTCCTATTGAGGGCGGGAGGCTATACATTCAGGGGCGCCGTTGTGTGCTGAACTCCCCCCGGGATGCCGTTAAGCACGGCATTGGACTGTGCCTGGAGCGGCACAGCGATATGCTGCAGGAAAATGCATCCATTATGTCCAATATATCTTTGAGCGTAATCAATCGAGTGGGTACTTTCGGCATACTCAGCCGAAAAAAAGAGCGTCTGCTGGCCGCAGAGTACTGTACACTGCTGGAGATCCCCCATAAGCCGGATGAACGCCTTGCTGTGCTGAGTGATTCAGACGCGGCGAAGGTGGCCCTTGCACGCTGCATGGCAGCTTCTCCCCTGGTTCTTGTCCTGGATGAGCCCAACCGGGAACTAGACCCCGGCGGTGTGCAGCGGTTGTGTGCCCTATTGCATCGTCTGCGAAACACCTGCGGAATTGTGGTTAGTTTTTCAAAAATGGACGATCTTGCTGCCTGCTGTGACCGAATCCTGATCCTGCACGAAGGAACCGTGATCGGTGAAACACGACGAAATGATCTGTCCTATGCTGATATGCTGCGTATGATCGAGAAGGGAGGTGAGCAGCCGGAATGATTGATGTAGTCATTATTGATGATGAGGTTTGGGTCGCAAAGATGATAACGCAGATTATTGACTGGGGCGCATACGGTTTTCGCATCGCCGGAATCTTTCACGATGGTGAAGAAGGTTTGGATGGCATTCGTCGCCTCCACCCCCGGCTGGTGCTGACAGATATTCGTATGCCCGGCTTAACTGGACTGGACCTGATTCAAACCCTGTCAGAAGAAAGTCCAGACATTATGTTTGTCATTATCAGTGGCTACAATGATTTTGAATACGCAAAAGCAGCCCTTACCTATGGTGCAATTGGTTATCTGCTGAAGCCTATCGATGAGACGGAATTGAAAAAAGTCGTGATCAAGGCGAAAAAGCAGATTGTTTCAGAGGAACTGAAGCAGCGCTCTGAATTACAGATGCGGGATACCATGGGCCATACGGTGGAAAAACTTCGGGAGCAGTTCTTTATCAATTTCATTTTGGGACTGGGTGATAGATCCATTGCGCTCAACCGTGTTAACGAGGATCTGAAACTTAATTTTCGTACAGGCAGTTTTCAAGTCGTCAACCTCCTGCTGGAGCAAAAAAATTGTGCCAAAATCTGCATAGACCTGATTACCAAAGCCATCTGGGAGGTTGACCTACCGACAGAATGCTGTGAGATGGTCACTCTGAACCCTCGTGGCGACTCCATTCTGATCTTAAACTATATGCCAGAACAGAAAAATGCCATTCAGCAGATACTAGACCGTTTCTTTGCGGTCCTGTTGGAAAAAAGGCCCCCTTGTGGGATTACAATGGGTGTGGGCAGTATATCTGGAAATTTTTCAGATATATGTGTATCGTATCAGTCTGCCCATGAGATTGCTATGTACCGGCTGCTCCGCGGCACCAATCGGGTATACAGTGCGCTCAAACTCCCCCATACTGTTCCTGAAAACACTTACACGCTTGATCTCAATCATGATATCAGCTTAAAGCAGGCCTTTCAGAGCGGCGATCTGGAAGCGGTGCAGAAATTAACAGCGCAATGGATCCAGTGGTACTTTACCAAAGCCCAGCAAGCCCCCCAGATCCTGATCGGCGGTTTGAATCATTTGCTTTCGCTATATCAGGAAAACGCTCCTGCCGGTACCCGGGACTGGAAGGCCTACTTTCTGGAGCGGCGGGATGAGATCGGAGCGGCCTCCAGTTTGCAGGAAGTCAATCTTCTCCTTGCCAACGCCGCCAAAACCATTTTGGACAGCCGGGAACCTGACAGCGCAGCTTCCGGTCAGACAGCCGTGCAGGAGGTGCTGCGCTATATTGATCACCACTATATGCAGGACCTGAGCCTGAGCGAGGTGGCCGACATGGTGCGATTGAATCCCAACTATTTTTGCGAAATATTTAAGCGGGAAGCTGGTATCAATTTCAAGGAATATCTGGTGACCAAGCGGATCGAACAGGCGAAGCTGCTTTTAAAAAGCCCCAGTTACAAGCTCAACGAGGTGGCGGAAATGGTCGGTTATCGTGACGGCAAACACTTTGGCAAAGCCTTTAAAAAGCTGGTTGGCATTACCCCCGGCGCATACCGAAAGCTGATGCTGGGCCATGAGTAAGGAGCGGCGGAAAAGCAGCGCCCGAAAAGGGATGCGGGGCCAGATGTATTTTCATGTACTAAGCATCCTGATTCTGGCCGGTATATGTCTCTATCTCTCCATATGTCTCCATGCGTGGGAAGATCTGCTGCTGTTTGGACGTCTATCCGCGGCTGTGATACTTGCAGCGGCGGCGATTATGATCTGTCTGGTCGATATCTATATGTTCATCAGATCCGTGTTTAAAACCATGGCCGAACTGGAGCATACACTAAACGTGCTGGAGGAGAGCGCCAGAGAAGATGGGACCTGCTATGAGGAGTCCGACGGCCTTATGCGGCAAAAGACACCGACGGAGCTGCTCCAGGTCCTGCTTCAGCGAGAGGCGGCAGCCCAGATTATGACAAAAGAGGCTGAGATCAACGCCCTGCAAAGCCAAATCAATCCTCATTTTCTGTACAACACCTTGGAAACCATCCGCGGCCAGGCCCTGTGCTGCGGGGCCACTTCCATTGCCGATGCTACAAAAGCGCTGGCCGAGATTTTTCGATACAACATCAGTCAAAAAGGGGCCATGATCAGTCTGAAAGAGGAACTGGCCAACATTGACGCCTATATGAGGATACAGAGCATTCGCTTCAATGACCGCTTCACGCTCCACTCCGATGTGGCAGAGGATACCCTCTATATTCAAATTCCCAAACTTCTGGTGCAGCCCGTAATTGAAAATGCCCTGAAGCATGGTCTTGAGGTCAAGCGGGGAAAAGGAAATATCTGGATCTCTGCATTCCGCACAGCAAATCGTCTGGAAATTGCCGTAGAGGATGACGGCGTAGGGATTTCTCCCACCATTTTGAAAGCGCTGAATGAAAAACTGGCTCAAGGCCAAGCAGAACGGCTAGGCAGTTCCACCACCTCGAACATCGGCCTGGCTAATATCAATGAGCGGATCAAATTGATTTATGGCACAGATTACGGCGTCACTGTACTAAGCGCAGAGCAGCAGGGCACTCGGGTAATTCTATCGTTAGGTATTCTGTCCTGACATATATGGCAGGTGCAAGGGTAAACCGGGCCTCTGGCCCATATCTACCAGAATAGCTATCAAATATACTTTACTAAAGAAATGCGATATAAAAACAGCAAAACCGTAAGGGAAAACCTTATACAACAAAGCTCCCCAAAAATGAGAAGTCCGTTTTTCGATGAAATAGTTCGAAAAACGGACTTCATTCATGTTTTACTGTTCCAAAAAACGTTTCAGGATTGCGGCAGCTTCTGCTCTCGTTGTATCACCCCGGGGGTCAAGCAAGTTGTTTTCTTTGCCTGAAAGCAGACCATAATCGACGGCCCACGCTACACTTTCTCTTGCCCAACCGGAAACAGCGTCCGCATCAGCAAACACAGTCAGGTCGCCTTGGCTGGCCGTATGGATCCCCTTGTAGTCTGCATAGCGGCTCATGACTGCCGCTATTTCCTCGCGGGTCATATTTTGATCAGGCGCAAATTTCCCATCGGAGACTCCTGTAATGATGCCGTTTTCCGACGCCCAGCAGACAGCATCCGCATAATACGCATCTTCCGCAACATCATCAAACTTCAGCATATTGTTCGTTTGCGGCCGGCCATCCGCCCTGTAAAGTATGGTAATGAACATTGCCCGCGTCAGGAGTTCATTTGGAGCAAATTCGGTGTCGGATACGCCCAAAAACAATCTGTTCTGTTCGGCATAGCAGACGCTGTCAAAATACCAATCTGTCTTTTTCACATCGGAGAAGCAAGAAATTTCACCCTTGTCAAAAAGGCTTAAATGCTCAAAAAACAGGCTTGGATCAAAGATGCCGTATCCGCTTTCTGCATCATAGCCTTTTTCGCAGATATCCTCACAGCTGGATCGCAAAAAATACCGGATCTGGTGGGGCAAAAGTTCCGGATAAGCTTCAAGGGCAGCTGCGGCATAGGACGTGATCAGCGCGGCTGAATAGGATGTACCCGTCACCAGTTCGTAATCGTCGGCGTTTTTTATGGAGACAGCATTTACCTTTTCGCCGGAAAAGAGCAAATCCAGCCCGCTTCCGTGACAGGAGAAAGCAGAAGGCTCCAGCGTTTCGTTATGGCTTCCGACGCCGATCACCGTAGGATATGCGGCGGGATAATAGACACTTCCCCCGTCGTTTCCGCAGGCCGATACAATCAAAACGCCCTTTTCTTCCGCATAGTCAACCGCCTTTTTTAATGCTTCATTTTCCTTCGGTACACCGCTGCTGATATTGATGATCTTGCAGCCGTAGCTGTCAATGGCGTCGTATATGGCGCTGCAAATGGCTTGGATGCCTCCGTTTATGGCGACGCCTGACGGGTACTGTGAATAATATACCAGCGGTACGATCTGGCTCTCACTGGACGGGGAGATAATTTCATTATCCAGCGTGCCGAGAATTAAGCTTGCAACCCTTGTTCCGTGACCGACCTTATCCTCAGTGCCGTCGTGTTCTGAAACATAGTTCTTTCCCTCCAGAATCCGGCTGCTGTCAAGAATATGCTCTTTTTGTGTGACGCCGGTGTCAATCACACCAACTTTAACAGAGGCGGCAAATGCCGCCTCTGTTAAAATTACGATAAGCAATAAGAGTACCAGTATTTTTTTCATAGGCTTATCTGTTCTGAAGCAGGGTATAAATCAGTCTTGTCAGTATGGTTGCGGCTTCTACACGGGCAGCCAGACCTTGCGGTCTGAAGCTTCCATCCTCGTATCCGATGACGAGTCCCAGATTTCTGGCCGCCACCACAGAATCGTATGCCCAGCTGCTGATCTGCCCATCATCCGTGAATTTACCGGCGGGTTCAGCCTCTATCTGATATCCTTCGTACTTCAAATAGCGGTCTATCATGGTACAAATCTGCTCGCGGGTAATCTTGTCGTTGGGACCGAAATGCTCCGCGTCATATCCCTCAATGATACCGTTATACGCGGCCCAGGAGACATATTCCTCATACCACGAACCGGGTTCAACGTCGGTGAAGCTGTGGGCATCATAGGTACCCAAATTGCCGTGCATTCTGCCAAGCATCGTTACAAACATTGACCTTGTAAGGTCTCCTTCCGGGACAAACAGGTTGCCTCCCACACCAAGCACCACTTCTCTGGCCGATGCGAAATCTACATAATCGTAAGCCCAGTGGGTCTCCGGAACATCATCGAAGTTGATGCCATCCACAACGGTGATCCTGTAAGTCGCACGGACCGGCGCAATAAACCGGAACACTCCGTCTACAACGGCAGACTTGGCAACTGTGATATAGGTTCTTCCGCCGTCTGTGCTGTACTGTGCCACGACATGATTCTCGTTTTCAACCGGTTTTCTCAACGGATATGTAACAAGTTCGCCTTCCTCGGCAGTTACCGTTGCAATAATATCTGTGACCGAAGTGGTCGGGCGTCCGCTGCTTTTCGCTTTGAAATTCGCTTTTGCTTCTACGGACGTGTTCGGCATGGTAAAGCTGATGGTGGTCGCGCTGGGATCAGATACGGTCACACCCGTGAGGACCCAGCCATTGAAGACATATCCGTTGTCGGGGGTCGCGGTGAGCGTTACCAGATCACCAGGGGCGTATCTTCCGCCGCCCGTAACCTTTCCGCCGATGGTAGAGGTGATTGTTACGCTGCCCTCCTCCAGCGGTGCGCCAAAGGTTACGGCATCGGTCAGGTAGGCGCCCTTGGTAACTTCCAGTCCGCCCTCCACAAAGCCCTGGGAATTTCCGCTGATCTCCAGCAGTCCGTCGGCGTCAACATATGCGCTGCCTTCCACCGCGGTACAGTTCCATGTAACGTTGGGACCGGTCAGTCGGAACGTGGTTCCGTCGGATGTCACGCCCGCAAGGGAGAGAACGACGGTCGAATCATCCGCCGCAGCCGGAATGTTTCCATTCTCCACGACATTGCCATTGACCAATACCTTCACGCTCTTCAAATCTGCCAATCCACCGTGGGTGACCGTCGCATACTCCGTCAAGGCGTTCCCTGCGGCGTCGGAAGCAGTGATGCAAATTTCCCTCTGGGAGGCGTCATTGGGGGCGTAAATGTCAACGTCAAAGCTGAACAGGCCGTCCTGATCTATGGTCCCGCCCAATTGCGAAACGGTCTTTCCCGAGCAGATTTCGACTCCGTCCGATGTGATGGTGAATCTTGCGTCGCTGTCCGTCACACCGCTTACGGTAACCGTTCCGTCCTTGTCGTATGTGCTTCCGTTGAGCGGCGCGGAGAGCATGAGCCTGGGCGGGGTCGTATCAACCACAAAGGAATAGCTGTACTGGAATCCGTCGCCCTGGCCGTCTTTCCCCTTGATGGTAAGGGTATGCCCGCCCTCGCTCAGCTCCGTCAGCGGAATGGAGATGCTTGCGGTATCCGTAAAGGTGCCGTACGCTCCGCTTCTGTATCCGTCGCTGTCGGGGGTGAGGGCTCCGTCAATGCCCCATTCGCCTGTTACGCGTTCCGTTACACTGGCTGTAAAGCGGATATCGCTTGCAGTGTACGTTTCCCTGATCACGGATACTTCCTGTGCAGGCGTATCCGGATCGTTATCATGGTCTGCCATTACCAGCTCCGAAATCTCCTGCTTCTGCACGTCCGCCTGAATCGTCACTTCCGGTGTGGTCATCTTCGGCACGGTGATGGAACTTGTCAGCACCTCTTTGCCGTAAACCACCGCGTCGTATACTCCGTTGTTGCCCGAATCCACCAGGCAGTAGGGCGTGACGCCTACCTTGTAGCTCTGTCCGGCGACAAGGCCTTTTTGCTCCTCAACACCGTTTTCTTCGTCCACACCGGTGTAGCTTCCGCCGATGGTAATGACGGTCGCGCCCGTTTCGTTCTTGGTGTATGCAAGTCCGTCAATGTCCGTGGCAGTCCCGTCCGCATGGTACACCGTCGCCATATATCCCATGGTTTTCCCATCGCCGGGCTGGGCCACATCCACTCCGATTTCCAGGTTGCCGGCGGGATAAACTTTCGAAATCTCAACCGGCTCCGGCATATTGGCGTTGGTATAGGTTACCTTGGAGGTGCTGTAAACCGCGCTGTTCACCGCATCCTCTTTGGAATATACCGCCCGGAGGTAATAGGTTCCCGAGGGCAGATCCGCAGGCAGAGCCAGCGACGCCGTTGTGCCGGAAAGGGTAGCCACATCTTCGATGCTGTCAAGGTATCTGACGCCGCTTTCCGCCGCAGGATTCGTATCCTCGGTCAGATAGAAGCTGATCTTGTCCAGCTCCGCCGTCTTCGTTCCGGCCCACGTCACAGTCAGCTGATTATCGCTGATGCTGGCGCTGACTTCCGTCAGTTCGGGGAGGGGATCCACGTTGTAAACCACGGCGTTGGCCTTCGTTGTGCCGGTGGAGATGTACCAGTCCTTGCCGTAGTGCGCCGGATCTGTCACGGTGAAGGCGTAAGATGCCTTGCCCGTCTCGGCGGTATAGGTGACGTTCGCGTTTGCGGCGTCCGTGTTGGTACCGCCATATACAACGATGGGATATGGGGTTCCGGCCATAGACATTTCGGAATTTACTTTGAATTGCTTTGCGATCTCCCGGGCCTGCTCCAGACTCTCGGCATCGTAATCGATCCGCACGATGGCGGCCGCACCGCCCGTATAAGTCCCGAGATTGAATTTGTGCAGCAGCAGGTCGCCGCTGGACTTGAGCTCCACGTCAAACAGCTGCGGCAGCTCCGACGTGTCCACGACCTCCGCCGCTTCCATACCGGAAATGTTGGTGCCGATCCGTGCATAGAGGGTCTGCCCGCGTTCCTCATCATAGTATACAGGGATACCGGGACGTCGTCGTGGCTCTTGAAGGAGAGCTTCGCCTCCAGCGAAAAGTTGGCAAGCTTCATGCTGCCCTTAAATCCGAACGACCAGTCGTTGATGGTGTTGACCTCCAGGGTGCCGGTGACCTTGGGCAGGGCGGAAATATAGTTTTGAATGCCGATATCCACCTTAAAGTGAACGCCGATCAGGCCCTCGCCGCACCCGTAAAGAATATCACGGACCATCACGGAGGCGGAAATCTCCTTATTGTCGTCTCCGCTCTCGTCGATGTTCGACCAATCGTATGTCCGGTACAGCGCGTCGTTGTTGGTGTAGATGTAGCTGTCAACGCTCTGCGCCTCTTTGTAGTTGCGCCAGAAATCCTTGATCTTCTGCCAGTAGGTGGTCTTGAGCGACTGATCCGGATTTTCGGCAAGGCTCTGGCCGGTGGGTTCCGGGCTCTTGGTAAAGCTCAGATCCAGGCTTGCCGAGAAGGAGATAACCCGGCCAAGTTCCGTCCCGTTGTCTTTCATGACGCCCAACTCGCCGTATGCCATCTGGAACACCATACCGGCAATGGTCTGCCCCGGGCTGTAGGTTGTGGGCCACAGGAGCATAATGGTGTTGTCGTTGAAATTTGGATCCCGGACGCCGTTTTTGTCATAGGGGATCAAGGAAAAGCTCTTTCCCTGTTCCAGCCGCGTGAGTCCCGATTTGCCATTCCAGATGGTGGTACGGGCATTGCTGGTCAAAAGCTCGCCGTCAAATTCCACCACCACATCGGTGAGAGGCTGTCCCTCAGGCACATCCTTGTCATAATACACAGACATGGTGCCGTTTTCAAAGTCCATGGCGCCGTTGATGTTGACGCAGTTGTCGACCTCGTACTCTCTGGTCTCCTGATTGACCCGCTTGGTACTGGTTGCGGTGTAATACGTTCTCTTGGATCCGTCCTCCAGCGTGTAGGTGGACTTTGAAAATTCACCCCGGAAGATCAGAAGGATCTCGGAATATCCGCCGGCGTCCTGGAACTTCTGGAAGGCTTCCTCGTCCCGGAAGGAGTCGATTTGATAGGTAAAGTCGCCGCCGCTCTGATATTTGGTCACCGTCAGGATGCCGTAGCTGTCGTTTTTGTACTTCACATCCTCCGACACGGTGAAGCTGAGGCAGGATGCCGTCTGATTCTGATATTCTTCCTGAATCACGCCTTCTGCAACGGCCGCATCGGTCCATTCCAGCTGCAAATACCAGCTTCCGGGTGCCAGCTTGACCGAGTCGTCGATGGCCACATCCATCACGCCGTCCTTGATGCTGATAAACTCGTGGTCGATGGTATGCGACGTTTTTTCATCCACGCTACGGGCAACCAGATTCCAGTTGCCGCGGTTATCCAGAAGCGCCGGGTTTTTGACCGTTACATACAGATGCCTTGTCCCGGAGGAATAGATGACCTTGGGCGTCATCTCGGTAAAGCTCACCTTGGGAATGCTTCCGTCGGCGCCCGGCAGGAGGATGTAGGCCACTTGCTCTCCCAGTTTCTTCTCTTCCACGATGGCGCCCTGGGTCTCCGACGTGTCATAGATGCCGATGGTGATCCGCTCATAGGCCGCCGTATCGGTTACTTGGGCCTGGAAATACAGGGTTTTGGAGTTGATATCCCCCACCTTCACATCGGCGTAGGTAATGATGAATGGATCGGTAGAACCGAACTGGGAATTGTTTTCCGCGCCCATGTCTCCCAGCGAGCGCAGATTCTCGGTGGTTCTGACCACCAGAGAAATGTTCTCATAATTCTGGGCGGTGTCGGAGGCGTAGTTTTCAAAGGTGACGCCGGCTGCAAAATCCGCAACGCCCTGGTCCGTCTGCCGGACATAATCGTCTCCCGCGTCATTCAGCGTAAGGCGCAGCGGAGCGGACACGTCGACGGTCATTTTTTCTGCCGCGGAGACGTCCTTGTGGGAATACACGCCGTAATAGGTCACCATGCTTACGGGCGTGCTGCCTACGCTGCCCAGGTCATAATAGAGAGCGTATGCGCTGTCCGCCGTCAGATAATCGTTCTGGGTCTTGGTGAAGTCCATGGAACTGTCCGGCACAAAATCAAACAGGGACGCGGCCAGATTGTTCCAGTGGCCAAAGGCCGCCTGATAGGGCATGGCCTGGGGACTGTTGACCGAATAGGCGGTAATTGCCGGGTCAAAAACATTGTCGAGACAATAGAAGTTTTGCGGAATCGGGTAGTCCGTACCATCCAAAATCTGCTCGGTGGAGATGGCGTGGGTGACCGACTCCTCGTCTACCGCCTGATAGGTTCCGAAGTCGTAGCCGCCCAAGGCGGTGTCCCAAAGGACACGCGCCTTGATATTGGCGTTGCTACCGCTGCTGTTGGTGGCACTCAGGGAGATCGAAACCATGCCATGCTCGTTGGAGCTTGCATTGGCCAGGGAGATGGTCTGGGTAAAGGTATAGCTTCCCACAGACCAGACGGCAACAATGTCGCTGTTTTCCGTGGCCTGGGTCACGGTGACGCCCTGATGACTGGGATCGCTGCTGTCCCCGTACTTGCCGCCGAAAATATAGTCGGAGACTGTCCCGTCCGCTTCTGTGACACGGAACGAAACAAAGGAGGTGTCATACTCGCCCGTGTGATAGAGCAGATCTTTGTTGTTATCTGACTTCTTCAGTGAGTCACCGTTGACCGTATTGACAACAAATCCGCCGTTTTCCTTGGAGACCTGCACCCGGATATAGCCGTTATCCAGGGAGTAGGCCTCATGTTCTGCTGCCAGCGCGGCGACTCCCTCCAGAGGCACGATCCCCAGAAGCAGAACCACACAAAGCAAACACGATAGGATCCTTTTCATATTTTCGCCCCCTTACGCTTCCACATAGAGAATTGCGCGGAATGTCATTCTGCTCTGCGTAATGACAGATACCGTATAGAACCCCGGGGTAATGGTGAAATTGCCGTCGTCATCGATCTGAACGTCTGCACGCTTGTTCTTGATCTGACCGATGGTCAAAATACCCTTGCTGATTTTCACCGTATACGGTTCCAGGACACCGGGCGCGATGTTCTGGATATTGGAGACCTGGATGTTATGGGTCCCCGCCTTGAGTACGGTCGTGCCTTCCGGCTCGATCAGTGTGCCGTCGAGATAAATTCCGGGGTTGTTCTTGTCGTAGACCGAGACATATCTGATTGCGGTCGCTTCATTCCCCGCCTGGTCCCGTGCCGTGTACGTCACGCTGTAGATGCCGACCTCCGCGAGATTGACGGCGCTTGCGTCGTAAGTCCAGTTTTCCACCATGGCCTGGCTTTCGGGCTCCCAGGCCGTGACGCCTGCGTCGAGGGCGGCCGTAAGCTCTGCCTGAGCGCTGTCCTGGCGGATGCGGATGGTGCTGCCTGCAAAGCTGATGGCCGGAGGCGTGCGGTCGATGTTCCCCACAGGAATATTGGTCACGCTTTCATTGCCGGCCTGATCCGTGGCAATCACAGAATATACGCCGTTTTTGCTAAAGGAAAGTTCATGGGTCCCGCCAGCCTGCAAGGTGTATTTCTGGCCGTCCACCGTCAGGGTGCAGGCTTCGTCCACGGTCACCGTGATCGTCTGGTCCGTATTGGTGACGGGCAGCTTCGCCGGATCGGGGGTAAAGGTCAGCTTGGGCGCCGTCCGGTCAATGTTGCTCACCGTAACCTTTGCCACCGCACGGTTGCCGGCCTCGTCCACAAACAGATACTCGAAGGTGCCGTTCTGGGTGATGGTGACCTCCAGCGGGGTCTCGGCGTCATATACGGTATCCGCCTTGCCGGCAGTGGAGCAGAGGACGCTCTTGTCCGGCGTCATGGTCACGGCCACCGCATAGGGGACGTTATACCCGCTCCGTTTCAGCTCCGTGGTCTTCACGTCCACGGTGGGAACCACCTTGTCAATGGTCTCCTCCGGCAGATACACTTCGGCTTCTGTGCTTTTGCCGTTGGGGGCCGGAACCTGGAACTTGAGGCCGATCCCACCCTGCTCGAAGCACACCGTCAGACCGTTGGAGGTGACCGTATAGCTGGCGTGGCAGTTCTCGACATCCTTGATGTTTCCGGTGGGAAGCTCGGTCCAATCCGATCCGTTGTAGGAATAGTGGGTCAGCTTGACTTTTTCCACGTCAAGGACCTTGTTGGATGTGATATGCGCGTAGACCGAGGTATTGACCGGCGTATCGGTGTACCAGCTGGGGTCCACCTGGCCGTCGTTTGAAATATATGGCGGCGTCCATGTGGTGGTAAGCGTCGGCGGGTCGGAGTCAATTCCGGTGATCTCCACCTTTTCACTGTCGCCCATGTTGCCCACATGGTCCTGGAAGAGCAGTTCCTCCGTGGCGTCCTCCTTGAATACCTTCTTGTACCAGCCCGCGTATTCTCCCGTGGTCTCCCGCTCCAGGCTGCCGTTCATGAGCGTCACAGAAGCCTTCGTGCCGTCGTCAATCACATCGCCATTATCGGCCTTGTCGGTGAATTTTACATAGACGGTCTGCTCATAGAGGCCGCTGTGCACAATCTTCTGCTCCGCCACGGGCTTGGTGGTGTCAAACCAGTGTTTCAGATCCACTGCCCGGATCGTGATGCAGGAGAAGTTGTCGGCTGTGGCCGCGGTTTCCCCGGACGCATTGTCCACCACCGCGATGGTGAAGTCGGTGGCCAGGTCCGCGGAAACGGTGACCGTGTTTCCGGAGATGCTTACCCCGGGCACAGTATCGCTGACCGCCTCGCTGTATGTAAGGGAGGCAGGCGGGCTGTTCAGCACCACGATCTTGTAGCTGGAGTAGTCCGTGGCGCCGACCTTCAGGCTGTATCCCTGTACATAGCCGATGTTCGCAAACTCGTTTTTAAGAGCTTCCGACTCTGTATCCTTGGAGAAGGCGCCCGCAGCGGTGTAGTTGTTGAAGCGCTTGGCATAGATGTCCACCACCACGGTGGGCGCGGTCCCGTCGGCGTAGGGCTCCGGCGGCGCGGCAAAGGTGATGCCGTACTCCGCAAGGTTGACTGAAAGCCTGCCTTCGTTGCCAAAGGCATCCACATACGTAAACTGATGCGAGGTGCCGGTATCCTTGGTAAACCGGATCTTCTCGCCCGTATCGCCGGTGGGAGAAACATAGCGGCTGGTTTTGTAGGATACCTCCACATAGCTTGTGGTCTCGATGCCGTCGGGGAATTCTTCCCGCAGTTCCTCGGCCGTATACTCCTCGCCGAACTGGTCGAAGTAGAACCTGGGCTCTGCCTTCGGCGCACCGTCAACCATGTTGTCAATGTTGATGGTCAGCACATCCGCACAATCATAGAGGCCCCCGTATATTTCATCCCGGGAATAGGCTTCTTCATAAACGTATACCATGATGGTTCCGTTTTCCTGGCGGGTAATGGTCCGTTCCTTGGTGGGCAGGGACTCCCAGTTGGCATCGGAAATGGCCTGGATTCGTCCGCCGCCAAGATCCTTCCAGAACATGAACGCCTTTTCCGTATTCTCCGTACTCATGCGCGCCGTAACGGAAATGACCTCCTTGGTATAGGTCTCCGGCGAGATGGTCAGCTCCACGCCGTAATCGCCGAATACATCTTCCAGCACCAGCTCCTGGGTGTAGAGAGTGCCGAAAATATCATAGAAGGAGATCTCGGTGGTGCCGTCCTGGGTTACCGGGAAGCTGTCGCTCCACTCCGTCTGATATCCGGTAGGCTCGGGCAGAATCCAGGATTTTTCGGGCTGCACCGGCACATTGAAGGGCAGCATCAGCGCATAGTCAAAGCCGATGCCGATCTGCTGATATTCCGGCTCTACGCTGCCGCTGCTTACAACGTGGGGCTTGGTATTGGTGGCGGTGATATCCTCAATCAAGGTTGAGCCGGTATGACCAAATTTGTCGGTGGCCTCCACCGTCACGTCAAACTTGATCTCCGCGCCTTCGCTCTCTTCCAGAAGGTATTTGGCGGCGCCGTAAATCGTGACGTCCAGATAACCGCCAGAACTCCATTTTGGCATGACCGCCTCCACCCGGTAGATGCCCGTGCTGCTGACATCCTCCGCTTCCCAGAGGAACTCCATGTCATTCTCCGGGGTGATCTGGTACCAATAGTCGTCGAATTCGTCGATGGCCAGCTGGAAGGTTGCCTGCAGCCCGCCTCCCTCTCCGGACTGCCCCTCATCCGCCTGGCTGTCTGCGAGCCGCTGGGAATAGGCCTCGTCGAAGATGAGTTTCAGATCAATGGTGCCGTTCATCCGATAATCGGTCAGGGACAGATCATCGATTGTGAATTTGATCTGATACGTTCCGTCGGACTCCGTGCTGCTCTGGGACGTAATCACCGGAGCATCCTCGTCCCGATAGACATCGAGCCTGTCCTTAAAGTAATAGATGCTCCCGTAGGAATTGACCGCATGGAACCAATACTGGTTGAATCCGGGTGCCGCGTCGCAGCGATAGGTGCCGTCGGGCTGGGGGAGCAGCTCCAGCGTCTGCTCTGCGTTGCTGGCGCGGGCAAAGATCCGAACACCCTCCATGGACTGGCCTTCCTCCGGCGTAAAGACGAGGGTGCTGTCGTCCCGGAGGACGCCCTCTTCCTCCGTGGAGATCGTGCCCGACACATCCAGCCAGGAGGGATAGATGGTGTAATACTTGATTTCCGATTTTTTCCCATTGGAGAGCACCGCCCGCACCGCGATCACATTGTTGGTATCCCGGATCAGGCACAGGGGCGCATTGCCCTTGTTGCCCGGGTCGGTTTTGTCGATACCGGCTACATACTCTTTGGCGCCCGCTTCATCGAGGATCTTGAGATCCAAGCCCTCCCACGTGCCCTGTGTATAAATGGCGGCAGTATCTTCCGTCTGCCCCGCTGTGACGTTCCAGATCAGCTGATCTGTGCGCGGGCTTATACCGCCGCTTTCTACAATATAGGATGTCTTCAGATAGATCTTATGCGTATCGTACACAGTGCTATAGATACTGTCCGTCTCATTGGAGACCGGCAGATAGATCACGTCCCCGCCGGGCTCCACCTTCTGCTCCCTGATTCCGGTGGTATAGTTTAAGCCGTAGTAGTTGCTGCTGCACTCCATCGCCAGAGAGGTGATGCCGAACTCCGACGGATCGGGGGCGTTCCGTCCGTCCAAATAACTTGTCTTGCTGGAGTGATAGAAGGTCAAACTGTTTTGCCCGCTGTTTTTTGCCCTAAGCATCACCCGAAGATAGAAGGACCCCGTTGTTGTGTACTCTCCTGCCGGCAGGGTAATGGTCTGTACCGGTTCGGGCTTCAGCGGGATGTTGAACGCCTTAGCACCGTAGGATACCGAAACATAGGACCGATCGAAATCAATGAGATCATAGTTCCAGTCGGTGGTATCCTCGCCCAGGTCGATCTCATAGGTCAGGCCCTCCAGAGTGGAGAGCATCGGCTCCGAGGTATAGTAGTAGTAGGAACTACCGGTGGGATCGGGAATGTTGCTCACGGGAGTGATGCTGATATTTGGGAAGAACTTCTGCCCGTCTTTGAGCGGCGTGATCGCGCGGATGGTGTAGCTTTCCTCGCTGACCTTATAGGCATCGTTTCCTGCCCGGGTCACATATCCGTTTTCATCCAAAGTAAACGCGTTATTTACTCCGGCAATGATGTAGAACTGATAATCGCCGGTGCGGTATCCGAAGGTTTCGGAATACGTTCCGCTGGAGCTGTTGTTGAACAGGTAATCGTTCAGATATTCCTCATCCAGTTTCGTTTTCTCCTGAACTTTAAAGGTTCTCCTGTCCTCTGAGTACACTTTGTACCAGTTGCTGGGAGTACTGGCCTGGCCGCCCTTGGTGCAGGCATAATACTCATTTTCTGTATTCGGCACGGGGTGCAGGCCCAGCAGGAAGCCGTCGGTTTCCGTCGTCGAGTAATATATGTCGAGATCACACGCATACGCGGAACTTGTGGAGACACTGTACTCGATCGTACCCAGATTATATCTCTGCCGGCCCAGACCGTACACAACTTCATTGCCGTTTTTGTCCGAGACCTTGATCCAGAGATATTGGTTGAAATCCTCGCCGGTTTTCACGTTTTCGGTGATGGTAATCGTGGCAGAGGTCTGGTCGAGAATATTCCCCTCCGGCACCTGGTTGATGTCCGCGGCATCCGGCTCTTGGTCGCTGTCCGTCCACAGATAACGGGCCTCATTCAGGGCGGTGGCTTCCTTGAGGTTGACCTTTACGGTCAATTTGCCACCCGTGCCGGTAAGTTCTCTTTTCACCTCTCCCAATTCGGCCGTGGGATAGGTATTATCCCAGAGCGCGTTGATGGCAAAGGTGGCCGCACTCTCGTTGCCGGCATAATCCTGCGCCTGGAAGTCCAGCTCTGTACCCAGTACCTCATAGGTGGTATGGTCCACTTGCTTGATATGCAGGTATTGGGTTCCCTCCACCTGGGTAAATTTGCAGTAGCCGTTATTCATGAGGGCTCTTGTCCACTCTTCCGGCTCATCGGTAGAAGAGGTAACTGCGTACTCGAATACCGTGGAGGAATAGGTGTCCGTTCCCTTGCGCCATCTGAAGTAGCCGTTCAGTCCGTTGGTCCCGGACCCATCGTCCTGGATGGTAAACGGGACGTAGAAACCACTGCCGTCCTCATAGTCATGGGGTATGACTGCGTATACCTTCTCATCCGGCTCATCAGAATCCAATGGTGTCATCGTGGTAGTGATCTCCGGTTTCACCACATCCAGATAAAGGGTTGCGGTATTTTTGCTGTTCACATCGGCGCCGGTAACCGACAGCTGATTCTCGGCCAAATCATAGACCGCTCCTCCATTGAATTGGATGCTCTTGATGCGGATGACGCCGTCCTCATCTGTGCAGGTCATGCCCTCCTCCATGGTGAGCGTACCCAAAGTAATATAGGTCACGTTTCCCTTGGACGGGCCCTGGCCCTCCCCGCCCTGGCCAACGGCGGTCTTGAGCAACTCTGTGCTGGTCAGCGTGACGGTGTCCCCGTCCTGAGTCCGCAGGTTCGTGGTGGCGGTGAGCTCGGTGTAGTCTCCCTCGGCAAGATCCAGAACCTCGCTGAAGCTCAGGCCGAAGTCCACGCTGTCGCCCACGCCCAGGTGGGTGTCGCTGTTATCGGCATCGTTGGAACCGGTCATCGCTTTGATGTTTGCGTTGTTGGCGGTGACGGTGGCGCTGATCTTGGAAAGGGCCGGAGCCTTGGTATCAATGTAGCTTTCCGTCACGTTATAGGTTCTGTCCGACTCCCGCATACCGTTGCCGGCGATGTCGGTAATGTACGACGTGGCCCTGGTATAGCCGATGTCGTTGGAGAGGCTGAGCCCATCGGTGGAGAGGGTGAAGCTCTCGTCCTCGAAAACCACCTTGAGGTCACATTCCTGCATCAGCGGGCTGAAGTCCACGCTGGTGATCGTCTTCTCCGTGGCCTCGCTGTTGGTGGGAACCTTGTAGGAAAAATACAGGGTGTCGTTATCCAGCTTGGTCAGCATGGCCTTGGGATAGTTGTCGGAGCTGAGCCCTTCGATGGCAAGGCCCACATACAGATCGCCATGGGCCGCGCTGTCATCGGCAAAGCGGATGGGCTCGTCAAATTTGACTTCCAGTTCCACCTCATCGCCGGCTTTCAAAATCCGGTTGTCAATGCCGGTTACCGAAAAGATGGACGGCGCATTGCTGTCCATATAGGTGATGACCGGCTTGGTCAACGACGCGTCGCCCGCGCACTTGCAGCTTTTATTGCCGCCGTCGTAATAGGTGCCCTGCAAGCTGACGGCAAAGTATACTTCGTCGCTATTGTAAGCGACCGTGCTGTAGCCAGTGGAAAGGCGTTCCGTGTCTTTTGCCATGTCCCGGCTGTTGATGAAGAGGGAGGGATTGTACCGAGTGCCCCTAACCCAGTATCGATAGGACAGCATGACAGCCGTGGTAACATTGGCCGTATTGTTTTTCAGATTAAAAAGTCCCGACTTCCAGGAATGCTGATGCTTGTAATTGTGAAAGGAAGCCGAGATGGAGGTTTGCAGGTTGCTGCCCTTCATCCGCAGTTGGCCGATGTCCACGTTATCCATATTGATCTGCGCGCTTGCATTGACCAGATTGTTTTCAAAGGATAAGTTGAACAGGCTGCGTTTGGTGGCCGCGTTGAACTTGCTGTCTGCGCTGATTTCCCGGTTATACAGCTTTTCATCGATGCCGGTCTGGGCGTTATAAATGGCCACCTCCGGCTGGAGACGCGTGTATTCCACGTTTTCAACTGCCAGGGCAGGGATCGACACCGTCGGCAGGAGCAGAATCAGCTGCACAACCGCCAGCAGCGCCGCCAGAATCCGCTTGGGCCGTACTCGTCCTCTTTTTCCCATCGTGTTCCTCATCATCACACCCTCCTTTTCATGCTTTTCTGTTCTTCTCATGTCCGCACACGCCGATCAAAGTGTTCGAAAACGGTCTGTAAAAGCGGCAGGAGCCGCAGTCGATCAGTCCCTCGCCCGCGCTCCTCTCTTCGCCGAAGGCGCAGGCATCCTCAAGGGTCAGCATGATGGGGTGCCCCTCCGGCGTATAGATCGGGTGTTCCAGAAAGTCCGGGTATACTTCCATGTATTTTCCGGTTTTTTGATCATACTGAAGCGGAATCGTGAGTGTTGCGCCTTCGACCTGATACGTTTTTGCCTTTTCCACACGCAAACCCTCCTTTTCTGTTTCGTATGGCTTTATCATACCATGAATCCATATTTTTGAAACCACCCGTTTGGGGGTGAAAAATGGGTAGGTACCCAAAAAAGGACCCAGCCAAATGGCCGGGTCCTTTTTCTCATAACAGCATATATTTTTTCAATTCCTGTCTGTTTTTGACGTTGAGCTTCTGCATGGCATTGGTAATATGATACTTTACCGTATTCAAAGAGATGTGCATATGGTCCGCGATCTCCTGATTCGTCCAGCCGCGGGCAGCCAGCATGGACGCAGCAAACTCCGTTGTGGTCAGATTGTCCGCCACATCATGCCCGGTATCAGGATTATGGATCTTGCGCCACCCCGCGGAAAACCGGTAGGTGATGGCGATGATCCGCTTGAAGTCCTCCGGATATTCCGGCTTGATCACCGCTTCCAGCATCCCGCCCAACAAGCCGTGGTGTTCGCCAAAGCCCTGGATAAAATCGTCCGGTTTGGCAAGCTCCCACGCCGCAAGCAGATGCCGCTTTGCCTTGTCCACCTGTTTTAGACTCATATAGTCCATGACTGCGGCCAAATGCAGATAAATGCTGGGGATCGGATATTCTTCCGTCTGCATACTCAGCGTGGCCTCTATAATGCCCAGGCTTCTCTGGTAGTCCTTTTGCAGATAGACACCGTGGGTGATGATATATAACGCAAACATCCGGATGCCCATTGGGAGCCTGGGAAGGAACTCCTGCGTGGGAGGCAGTTCTTTGGGCAAAGGAAGGTGCAGCAGCACTGCCGCAGCAGAAGAAATAAAGGACAGAACCGCCCGCTTTTCCGGGTGCTTTTCCGTATCCGAGGCAAGCGTTTCCTGCACTGCTGTCAGCGCATATCTGGCCCTCTGTATCTCACCCACAGAAAGATTGGCATACAGATAGATCAGGCAGGCGGAAAGCTGTATGTTCCTATCCGACTCGCGGAGAAGCAGTTGGGTTTGTTCGATGGCTTTTTCCGGCTGTCCGCTGAAATAGTAATACTCCGCAAGTGCGACCTGTTTTTCCAGGCCGTCCGCCATGCTGTCAATGAATTCCAGGCATTTTCCCGGCTCAAACGCGGTGTTCATCAGCGGCATAAGCCCCGGATAAGACAGGCTCTGGCCTCTCTTCCCCTGCGTTTCCGGAGCCGACTGCTCCCTGCGTTGGTCTTTTGGCTTTTCGGCTCCCACTGGGATTCTCCAGGATGACCCAAACTTCTCTGCGCCCGCAATGCGCCCTGATGCGCAGTATTTCTGCACCAGGCGCTCAGATATGTTCCATTTCTGCGCCGCATCGTACACAGTCATGTATTCCATAAAGTGCCCCCGCCCCAGACCGTTTGATACCGCCGCAAATAAGTTGCAATGCAGTATCATCTTTCAAAAATTGAGACTAAACAACTTCTTCAGTTTTACTATATGTTAATTATTATATAATGCTGTCAAAGGAATTTCAACCGGCCATTTGGGATGGTCCAAATAGCATTTTGCAGAAGGTCCGTCGTTCGGGCAAGCTATCCCAATCGGTTTCCCATTACACTCAAACCCAGCCACGCAGAGAGAACACGAAGCCACAGCAACTTCCACCAGAAAGAAAAATGAGATAGACTTTTGGGCTTGATCTTTCCCAAATTATTAAGAAAAAGCACAAATCCGAACCCTGCACCAATTGGTGCAGGGTTCGGATTTGCTACTTGTGGTGGAGCGTCCGCAACCAACGATGAACACCCTTCGCAGTTGGTCAGGTCACCCTCAAGCCCCTCCTCGATCTCGTCCAGCAGGATGTCATCAATTGTGATTGGTGTGTCGCTGCCGTTCAAAATCAAGGTGAACCGGTCATCATACAAATATATCGCCCGGAGGAAAATATTGATGATCCCACGCTTGATGTTCTCGTCATTCTTGTCTCCTTGCCTGAGCGAGTAGAGATAGGCTCTAACCTGTGGTGCTGTCAAAGTCACCTGCTTTGCCATCTCGACAGCCAACTGTGCTTGCAGTTCCTCTTTTTCGTGCTGGCGTTTTTCAATCCGCTCAGTGATCATGTCGGCGGCCTGTCCCCGCTCCAGTGCCTTCCAGAGATTTTCAATGGCAGTGTCTGCTTCCTGGGTGGCAGCTTTGATGCGTTTGATGGATGCTGTGTCCTGGTTGGATTCACAGACCTCGGATACCGAAGCTGCGATCCGCTCAATGTTGCTGTCTGTCAGCAACTTGCGGCACTCCAGCACAACACGATCCTCGATTTTCTCTTTACTGATGACCTTCTTTTTGCATTTACGCCGTTTGAAATTATTGCAGGCATAGTAGTGATAGGTCTTGCCGGATTTTCCTGTACCACCGTAACCGGTCATCATCTCCCGGCAGTAGCCACAGAACAGCTTTGTGGTGAGCAGATACTCTTCCCGCCCTCTGGCTCGGGCAGGTGCTTTTTTGTTGCGATCAAGGATATAGTGGACACGCTCAAACAGCTCATCTTCGATGATACGAGGCATACCGCCCGGCGTTTCCTGGCCTTTGTAGAGGTAATACCCGATGTAACGCCGGTTGTTCAAAATGCGGTGGACGCTGTTTTTATTAAAGGGTTTGCCAAGGGAAGTCGTGAGCTTTCTACGGTTCAAATCACGAATAATGTCTGCAACTGTTTCTCCACTGGCATACCGTTCAAAAATCTCCCGGACAATCTTTGCTTCTTCCTCATCCACATAGTACCGACGTTCGGAATCCACCTTATAGCCCAAACCAGGATTGCTGCCATTGGCCAAACACTTTTGCGCATTAATCTCCATGCCCCGGCGAATCTTTTGGGAAAGCTCCGCTGAGTAGTATTCAGCCATACTTTCCAGAACACCTTCCACCAAAATGCCGCTGGCATCATCGCTGATGTTTCCCCGCGCGGAGATCACTCGCACACCGTTCTTTTTCAGTTTTGCCTTGTTGATGGCACTGTCATATCGGTTGCGGGCAAAACGGTCAAGCTGGTAGCCACACACAAATCCGGCAAGCAATGCAAGTGTTAATACACACTCACATTTCCTGCCGTCTGCTTGTTGCGGGCAGCGCCCCCAAACCCCTTTGAACGCAGAATTTCATTCTGCGGCTGCGCGTTCTTCGAACGCTTTTCTGAAGCCCTCGTTCTTCATTTCATGGACAGGATCATAGGGGTAATCACACAATGAGATTTTGTCCGGCATACTTTTGGCGGAACGAAAACTGTTACTCCTGTTTCTTTCTCCCTTTTGCGCACATGGGGCAGCCGCAGCCGTAATTTCTACTTTTGACTTGTGCTTCCCATTCATGCCCGTTTTTACATATCCACCATACTTTTTTATGACTATTGGGACTTATCTGGTTTGGAGTAAGATTTTGATTTCTTTCATAGTCCCATTCTTGTGCAAGGCTGGGATTCAAAGTAGCCAAGTCATTTACGCCATCAATTATTTTCTTGCCTGCACAAACTGGGCATTTCCTGCCACTAACACGATTCGCTATTGTAGACTGATAAGTATGTCCTTTGGGGCAAGTCCACCATACTTTTCGACTTGCCCCCTTTGTTACATCATCTGGCCGCAAATCTCCATTCAATTCATAATTCCACTCAGCCGCTAAATCAGGATGGGTCTGAGCAAGAGATCCTTGGCGAAGAATTCTATTCCGGTTTCGGGCCGCAGAGCGTTTTTCCGGCGAACAAATCGGACAACCTCTCCCAAATACACGGTTCGAAACTGTGGCGGAATATTCATGTCCCTTAGGGCATATCCACCACACTTTTTTATGAGAGCCTTTTGTGATTTCTTGGGGAGTTAGATCTCCGTTTTTCGTCGGATGCCATTCTTGGCACAATTGGGGGTGTGTTGTAGCCAGGTCATTATATCCTGTTAACAGCTGATGTCCAGAACAAATGGGACAGCCATTGCCACGGCGACGGTTATCTACGCTAGCTCGCCACTCGTGACCACATTTGCCCAACCACCACACAACTTTTGCGCTAGAAAAGCTAATTTTGTCAGGCGTCAAATATCCGTTTTTCTCTGGATGCCACTCTTTTGCCAATACAGGATTTCGTGCCGCTAAACTATTTTCTTTTTCACTTTCTATGTACTGAGCATAGATAGCAGCGGAATCCCTTGCAATATTAAAATCTACTGGCAATCGCTGACCCGTTAGACAATAAATTTTATCAGACAGGGCAATCAACACTTCTTCCAAATAGCTATAGCTTGCAGTGTACTTGCAAAAGATCACATTCTCGGCTTCTATTGGTGGTAAATGATCTTTATATTCTTTTACGCGCAGCAAAGTAATTCCTGTATCATGAATTATTTCATCCTTTTTCAGCTCTTTCTTCCGACTTTCCGCGTTATTATGAAAGAAATAGCCGTCGTATTCTATACCTACCCTCAGTTCGGGAAGATATATATCAATCTCGGTTTTTCCATCCAACAGATAACGACTAACAGCGGGAGTATGTTTCCCAAGATAGAAGAAAATAGCTTGCTCAGGAAAACTAGTTTTTTGTTCTTTATCACAAATAGGGCAACCTGTTCCGTTGTTTCTGTTTGCCACCGTAGCCTGGTATTCATGCCCCTTAGGGCATAGCCACCATACTTTGAGCTTTGAGCTTCCCGTTGTCACTTGACTAGGCAGAAGATTTCCGTTTTTGGTCGGATGCCATTCTTTGGCAAGATTAGGATTCTTAGTTAATAAGTCATTATAACCTTCCAAGACTCTCTGGCCACAGCAAATCGGACATTGACCACCATTTGCAATAGATGTGACTGGGGCCATCCACTCATGGCCGAGAGCGCATTTCCACCATACTTTTTTATTGGAACCTGGTGTCACATCGGCTGGAGTAATATCTATATTTTTTTCATAGTCCCAGTAGTTCAATAGATCAGGGCGCACAGATTTTACACTATTGATGTTTGTTGCTACTTTGTTTTTGCAAGCAGGGCAACCGCTTCTTCGTATTGTTCTATGAGATACGGATGTACGCCATGTGTAACCACATACAGAGCACTTCCACCATACCTTTGTGGATGAATTGGGCGTTATCGTGCTGGGAGACATCACATTTTTATCGTAATCCCATTCTGCTAACAATTCAGGGTATTTGTCAGCAAAGGAACCCGAAACTTTAATAAGGTTGGAAACTTTAGTTTGCCCTTGCCGTTTTAGAGAACACACAGGGCATCCTTTTCCTGCACTACGATTTGACACAGATGTTTTCCACTCATGACCGCATTGAGCGCACTTCCACCAAATATTTTTATGAGAATGCGCAGTCACAGCTTGTGGTGTTAGTGGACTATTTTTTGTCGGATGCCATTCCGCTGCAATGTTGGGATTGCAAGTCAGCAAATCATTATATCCAGCTAAAACCTGCCTTCCAGCGCAGATGGGACAACCTTGCCCTTTGCTTCTATTATTAGGCGATGCTTACCACACATGGCCCTTTTCGCATTTCCAGAAGACCTTCTTCGTGGAACCCTTGGTGATGGCCTCAGGTGAATATCCTGCTGCTGAATTTGCTTCCCAATCCCATTGGCACATTAATTTTTCGTCATCAGAAACATAATTTTTCTTTTCCATCTTGTGTATTCCCGCCCATGAGACTGTTTTTCTCCTAAAATATGCTTTATTTTTTTGATTTTTCGCTTGCTAAGTTAGACCTATAATTTTTATACAACCTTTTTGGTAGCTTTCGTAGATAAGCGTTCAGTACGCCAATCGCATTTTCCGTGTGGACCTGTGAAATCAGATCATATTCCACTGAACAATAGCCGCACGCATCCAGCACCTTCTGAGCTTCTTCCATCTTTTTCTCGCTTTCTTTTCGTATTTGTGCAGAGATGCTATCCTGGGACAGCTGGTACATATAATATGAGAAAAGGCTTTGCTTGATTTTCTCCATTACACGCTTAAATTCTTCGCTGATCAGAAAATCATTAAGAATGGTCGTATCTTGAGAAACATACAGTTGTTGCACTTCTTCGCTGCTGGAGTTTTCTTTACATTGGACGAGTTCATCAATCGCCCTGTCACACAAGCCAAGCTGCTCAGAAATCTCATGATATTCCCGTTTACGTGAGTTGGACAGCCCTAGCAAATAATCCACCGACACATCATAAAAATCCGAAAAGGCCACTAAATATTCTATGCTCATGCTGCGAGTACGGCCATACAGAGGATGAAGAGGATCATTGATTTCATAATTTTTGAGATTTGTATGGCTGATGTTGACGCCACGCTCTGCAAGTTGCTTGGAAAGCTGTTCAAAGGACAGCTTTTTTTCTTTGCGTAGATCTTCCAGCCTCTCTTTGGTTAGAGCTACCCTCGCTTCGTCATACAGCATGAGTTGATTCCTCCATCTATTTATAAACTATAATTTATAAGTTGCGCTTTCTAGAAACTAAAATAATTTGTGGTTGATATACCGCATGTCACCTGTCTCTGCGATATAATTCAATTATAGTTTATGATTTGAATATATTATAAACTATAAATCTTACAAAATCAATTCTCTTACCGAAATGGAGAAAATCGCATGGAAAAATACCTGTACAAGCTGCAACCGCAAAGCTGGGAGGAAAAACAAGAGGAAAAACAATTTGTTGATTCAAATGACACCCAAGCAAAGGAGAAAAGCCAATGCGCTAATTCGAAAATCTTGCTGCAATTATGACCGCGGCAACTGTATCGCACTGGACGATGGCGAACCTTGTGTCTGTGTACAAAGTATCTCTTATTCTCTGTGCTGCACTTGGTTCCAGGATTGGGTTCTGCCGGGCGCTCCGGCTTTATATGCCGAGATCACAAAACCAAAGGGGTTGAAGCGATGCGCAGAATGCGGCTCGCCGTTCCTGGCAAAGTCCAACCGCGCTAAGTATTGTTCTGATTGTGCCCGCAAGGTGCACCGTCGTCAGAAAACAGCAAGTAACAGGAAACGGAGGTCGAATACGGACAAATAGAGCTTCCAAAAGCCGGATATATGCTCGGTTTCCAGCCTGGCAATCATGGAGGTAAATAGCAATACCCCTTATCGCTCAGAAATCACGTTCTAATTGTCCGCATGGAGGTACCTGTCATATGGCTACAAAACTCTTTTACATTCATCAGAAGCCACCGGCCCAAAGTTTTATACGACTGCCAAATTTTCTGTTTGAGGCACCAAGTTTTTGCTCCTTGTCAAGCGAAGCCAAACTGTTGTATGCGATGATCCTGCGTCGAACGGATTTGTCCCGCAAAAACGGATGGGCCGACGATTATGGCAAAATTTATCTGTATTACCCCATCAACGAGGTGTGCGAACTGCTGCACTGTGGACGCCAAAAAGCAGTGGACACCCTGCGAGAGCTGCAATATGCCGATTTAATCTCCATCAAGAAACAAGGGTGTGGAAAACCCAACCGTATCTACCCAAAATACTATGAAGCGGTTTCAAATGCCGACTTCAAGAAATCCGGTTGCGGAACGCCAGAAGGTTGAAAAACGAGCCCTACAAGTACGGTAATCCGCTTTCTTGAAGTGTGAAAACCAGACGGTAGATATAAAGAAAAAGATAGATATACCCAGTTTAATTCGATTCATTCCCTTCCTATACGAGCTATTTTGTGCGGGCTTTTCTGGTGAAAACCCCGGAAGGGATGGGAAAGGAGCTCTATGAGAAAATTTGCAGGTTTTGAAATAACCCTCATCCGTTCTAAATACGGGCAAAATCTCTGTCAGCTGTATAACGCAGGGAAGGAGTGTGAGATAGACTGAGTTGAACTGAGAAGGTCTTGCCACAGGAGTCATTCACCATGGCTAGCCGCGCTCTTTGGCATATACGCGCAGCCGTTCCTTCTGCACCTCTAACAAGGTATCCTCTTGATCCGCGCGGGCGAGACGGCAATAGACCGCCACCCGCATTGTTTTCCTTGCTTCCTCCTTCATTATGCTGCCCTCCATAATTCTGCCGTGATTTCGACCTGCCGCCCGTCGCGGAAGGTGAACACCAGCCTTTTATCTTCGTAAACCGTCACATAGTCCACCGTGGAATACCAAAGCTCCTCGTCAAAGGATTGCACCAGTTCCTGATGGCTGTTCATGTTTGCCATGAACAGCCGGATTTTTGTCTTTTTGGCATTGCGTTCCTGCCAAAGCTCTGCGATTTCCGCCAGTCGTTTCCGGGCGGCTTCAAACCGCTCAGAGTAAGCGTCATACCGGCGGTTGTATTCTTCCTGATCCATGGCGGTCTGCGCATTTTCAGAAATGATTTTCTGGATCAGTCCCAGTACAACCTCGCTTTCATTTTCCAAGGTTTCCTGTTCTGCATCCAAGTCTGCCGTATCGGTCAGCGCCGCGATCACTTCCTCGTATGCCTCTATCCGCGAGGAGCTGGACAGCGCCGAGCACTACGCAAAGAAGGCCACCCAGTACAAGGGTATGGACGACCGCCTGTCCTCTATGTACGCCACCATGAGCGCTCAGGAGCTGGCCCACGTTGATACTCTGCATGAGCAGGCCGTCCGCCTGATCCAGGCGCAGAAAGCAGAGGGCAAAGAAGTCCCTTCCGGAATGCAGGCCGTGTGGGACTGGGAGCACTCGCACATGATGGACCGCGTGGCCCGCATCAAGGTACTGTTGGAGACCGCCCGCCGGTAAATCCGTGTGTAACGCCGTGTGCAATTTCTGCACTTGAACCCGGTTTTTAGTTCCCGAAACCGGAAACGCGAACCGCAATACGGAATCGCCAAATCGACTGCGGGAGTAAAGACAAACCCTGTATCCGTTGCGGATACAGGGTTTGTCTTTTGGTGGAGGCGGGGGGAGTCGAACCCCCGTCCGAAAACGCTTCAACGGGAACTTCTCCGGGCGCAGACGGTCATTTACATTCCCGCACCCTGACGTAGGCCGTCAAACTTCAGGGCTTGGTAGCTTCATTGTTCATGGTGCGCTCAAAGCTTTGCGCACACACGTGCACCACTAAACGACGCCCCGTTCCGGCTCGTGGTCCTTCCGGACGGGACGGTCACGGCTTAAGCCGCGACAAGCTCAACGTTATCGTTGTTCTTTAATTTATAAGTTGCCCGTTTTAAGGATGTCAGGCACATCCGCCCGCTATTCCCGCCTCTACGTCCCCGTCGAAACCAGTACGCCCCCATGGAGCGGCGCGGTCAAGCCGCGCCGCGACAGGTAACACTTTACTGAAAGCCGGTCAGACTCAGCACTTCTCCGGCGCGGGATAGTCCACACCGAAGGTTTCCACGGTGACGGACTTCATCCGCTGATCCTCGTAGGGGCGGTCCATCCGGTCCCGCTTCACATTGACAATGGCGTCGGCCACGTCCATGCCTTCGATCACCTTGCCGAAGGCGGCGTATTCACCGTCCAGGTGAGGAGCCTTCTCCACCATGATGAAGAACTGGCTGCCGGCGGAATTGGGATGCATGGCACGGGCCATGGACAGCACGCCCCGGTCATGCTTCAGGTCGTTCTTCACACCGTTGTGGGCAAACTCGCCCTTGATGGAGTAGCCGGGGCCGCCCATACCGGTGCCCTGGGGGCAGCCGCCCTGGATCATGAAGCCGGGGATCACACGGTGGAAGATCAGGCCGTTATAGAAGCCGGACTTCACCAGGCTGATAAAGTTGTTGACGGAGTTGGGAGCCACATCGGGGTAGAGCTCGGCCACCATCTTGCCGCCGTTTTCCATTTCAAAGGTCACAATGGGATTCTGAGCCATTTGATTTTCCTTCCTTTCTTCGGGGGCTGTGCCCCCCTTGTCAATAACCGCCGCGGCGGTGTGATTTCATGGTGCGGTCCATCTCCCGCTTGGCGTCCCTGGCAGCGGCGGAATCCCGCTTGTCATAGAGCTTTTTGCCCTTGGCCAGGCCCACTTCCAGCTTGACCCGGGGGCCCCGGAAATAGATGGACAGGGGAACCAGCGCGTATCCGTCCTGCTTGACCTTAGCAAAGAGCCGCAGGATCTCCCGCTTGTGCATCAGCAGGCGGCGGGGCCGCAGGGGGTCCTTGTTGAAGATGTTGCCCTTCTCATAGGGACTGATGTGCATCCCGTGGACGTGCATCTCCCCATCCTTGACGATACAGAAGGAGTCCTTCAGGTTGACGTGGCCCTGGCGGATGGACTTGACTTCGGTGCCCGCCAGCTCAATACCTGCCTCGTACTTATCCTCAATAAAATAGTCGTGGTAGGCCTTGCTGTTCTTGGCCACGATTTTGACGCCCTTGCCCTCCATTCCGCCACCTCCCAACCGGGACAGATCTCTTGAGCGTATATTATACCATGGCCACAAGCCATTCGGGCTTGTACGCCGCAGAGCGGCGGAAAACCGGCGCAGCCGGTTTTGGCCATGGTGTAACATCAACAGCAGGCGTTTTGCCCGCAAAACGCCTGGATACGATGGTATCCTGCCGCGCACTGTGCGGCAACTGTTGATATTATACCACAGCTGTCAATAGCTCAGACGGGAAAGTAGGTCAGCACCCCGGCCAGAGCATCGGCAGGAAAGACCATACGGCCATGCTCTGCCAGACTGGCTTCCAGATGGGGCCGCGCGGCCTCGCTGCGGCCGAACTCAGAAAGCCGTACGGCAGTCTGCTCCGCCCCGGCGGGCAGAGAAAGCCACCACCGCCCCTCCCACCACAGCAGGGCGGCATCCGGCCTGGGCTGATCCAGGACCCGGGCGGCGGCAGCCAAGTCCTCCAGGCAGGCAAAGGAGAACCACCGCTGTTCCGGCGGACGCACGTGGGCAAACACCAGCACGCCACAGGACTCCGGGTAGGCCTCGATCTCAATGGAGCCCTCCAGATCCATACCCGCCTGCCGGAAGGCGGTACGGGTCAGCTCCAGGGCCTGCTCCAGAGTGAGCCCCGCCGGTGTCAGGCCGTGTTCCTTCAGGTCGGCGGGGGTGATGTACAGGGCAACGCTGGCGCTGCCGATGGGCTGGATGGTCATAGTCTGCCTCCTCTCAAATGCAGGAACGATTATACCCGTTCCGGCCCCTTCCGTACAGCTGTAATGATTGCCGGGATTGGAAAAGCTGAGGGTGGCACGGAACCTGGAAGTATGATATAATGCACCTAACCGATGTAAGAAAAGGGGATATGCCGGATGGAACTGTGGGAAAAGACTGTAGAGAGCGAAACGCTCTTTGAAGGTAAAATTGTCACCCTGAAGCTGGACAAGGCCCAGCTGGTCAACGGCCGGATCGCCCGGCGGGAAGTAGTGGAGCACCCCGGCGGGGTGGCTGTACTGCCCCTGTTTGACGATGGTACCGTCAGCATTGTACGGCAGTTCCGCTATCCCTTCCAGGCAGTGGTCACCGAGCTGCCCGCCGGCAAATTGGAGAAAGGGGAGGACCATCGCCCCGCCGCTCTGCGTGAGCTGGAAGAAGAAGTGGGCGTCACCTGCGGCAAGCTGACCTATCTGGGCTGCCTGTACCTCTCCCCCGGCTTCTCCTCCGAGGTACTCCATATGTATCTGGCTCAGGATCTGAAGCAGGGCGCCTGCCACCCGGATGACGACGAATTTCTGGAGGCGGAGCGGGTGCCCTTCGCCCAGCTGGCCCAGCAGGTCATGGACGGGGAGATCGTGGACGCCAAGACGGTGGCCCTGGTGCTGAAGGTCAAGCAGCTGCTGGGTCTGTAAAGACAGGAGGTTGGCATGAGCAAGCGCATTCTGATTGTGGAGGATGAGAAGAACATTGTGGACATCCTCAGCTTCAACCTGACCAAGGAAGGCTATGAGACGCTGGAGGCCTACGATGGTCAGGCGGGACTCCAGCTGGCGCTGGAGCAGAATCCCGACCTGATCCTGCTGGACCTGATGCTGCCCAAAATGGACGGCTTCGATGTGTGCCGCAATCTCCGCAAGGAGAACCGCTCCACCCCGGTCATCATGCTTACCGCCCGGGAGGAGGAGACCGATAAGGTACTGGGCCTGGAGCTGGGCGCCGATGACTATATCACCAAACCCTTCTCCATGCGGGAACTGCTGGCCCGGGTAAAGGCCAACATCCGCCGCAACGAGATGGTGTCCGGAGCTCCCGCAGCCGCACCCTCCGGCAGCCGGATGGAGCTGGGCCGCATTTCCATCGATCCCGATCAGATGGTGGTCTGCAAGGATGGGCGGCCCCTGGATCTGACCCAGCGGGAGTACGAGCTGATCAAATTCCTGGCCTCCCAGCCAGGCAAGGTGTTCTCCCGGGAGGCCCTCATGGAGCACGTCTGGAACTACGAGGGCTATGTGGGTGACGTGCGGGCTGTGGACGTGGCCGTCCGCCGCCTCCGTGAAAAAGTGGAGGACGACCCGGCCTCTCCCCAGTTCGTAGTGACCCGGAGAGGCTTGGGATACTATTTTAACGCGTAACCCTGCGCCAACTGTCCGGATCGTCCTCCACGGGCCCCCGCACAGCGGGGCGGCGCCTGCGCCGTACAAGCGATTTGCCCAGCGGGCAAATCCTTGATGGCCGGGGAAATTCACTTTTCCCGGCCAGATGCAGTGATTTCCAGGGCTCCCGGCGGCTCTGCCGCCGGGAATCGGACGATCCGGCTTCTCCCCAGTTTGTAGTGACCCGGAGAGGCCTGGGATATTATTTCAACGCCTGATAGAAGCAATCTTGGCGGGCCGGGGCGGCCGTCCCTGCCCGCCCTGTCTTTATTTTTTGCAAGAGAGGAGTGGTCCACAGTATGTTCCGCAGCCTGCACATGAAGCTCATGCTCATCATGACGCTGCTCATCATTCTGCTGATGACCGTTGTGGGCGCGTTCCTCATCAACTCTGTGGCCAATTACTACACCCAGGACTTCTACACCCAGATGTCGGAGGCCTTTGCCGACGAGGTGTTCTGGGCCGACCTAAACACCCCAACCCCCGGCGAGCAGGACGGCGCTGCCAGCATTGCCGAGATCCTCAACGCCTACAACGGCACCCTGGGCGTGGACAACCGCAGCCGGAAATACTATGTGCTGGACGGTAAGGACGGCCACTGGCTGGCGGGCTCTGACGAGCAGGACGCCGACCAGCCTCTGGACATGGACTCCCGCAATCTGATGCGGGCGCTGGCCGGAGAGGAAAAGAGCGACGACAGCACCCCCTCCGCATCTTACATGGATGTGGCGGTGGCCGTTCAGCGCGGGGACCAGCGCTATATCATCTATGTCCGGGACGACGGCACCAACGCCGCCGCCCTGAACAGCGAACTGATCACCCTCATCGTGGAGGCCCTGGTCTTTGGTCTGGTGATCTCAGTGCTCCTCTCCTTCCTGCTGTCCAAGACCCTTATCACCCCCATTGAGCGGCTTACCGAGGGTGCGGAGCGGGTGGCCAACGGCGACTTTTCTCAGAAGCTGGAGGTAGCCTCCCGGGATGAGATCGGCATCCTCACCGGCACCTTCAACGACATGGCCCGTCAGCTCCACCACACCCTGGAGGAGGTGGAGAACGAGCGCAACAAGCTGGGCACCCTGTTCCTCCACATGACCGACGGCGTGGTGGCCTTTGCCCGGGACGGCGCTGTGATCCAGTCCAACCCTGCCGCCGAGGAACTGCTGGGGACGGCCATTCCCATTGGCGGCAGCGTCAACTATGATACCCTGTTCTCCGACATTGCACCCCTCCAGGGGGTGCTGGCGGTCCAATCCCCCGGCTACCTGGACGGGACCCGTACCGTGGGCGGCAAGAGCCTGGAGCTGCTGCTCACCCCCTTTGACCAGGAGCGGCTGGGCGGCGTGCTGGTGATGATCCATGACGTCACGGAGCAGCATAAGACCGAGGAGATGCGCCGGGAGTTTGTGGCCAACGTGTCCCACGAGCTGCGCACCCCCCTGACCAACATCCGCTCCTACGCAGAAACTCTGGTAGACAACGCCGGAGAGCTGCCCCCTGACACAGAAAAGAATTTCCTGGGGGTCATTCTCAATGAGTCCGACCGGATGACCCACATCGTGCAGGACCTTCTCACCCTCTCCCGGTTCGACTCCGGCCGGTCGGAGCTGAAGCTGGCCCCCTTCCCCTTCGGACAGGCGGTGCAGGATGTATACAACGCCATTCTGATGGAGGCCCAGCGCCACGGCCATCAGGTGGAACTGAAGCTCCCCCCTACCCTGCCCGAAATCGTGGGCGACCGGGAACGTATTTTGCAGGTGATGATGAACGTCGTCTCCAACTCCATCAAGTACACCCCCGATGGCGGCCACATCCGTATCTCCGCCGGCCAGTGGCCGGGCAAGGTGTGGATGGAGGTGGCCGATAACGGCATCGGCATTCCCGAAGCCGACCGGGGCCGCATCTTTGAGCGATTTTACCGGGTGGACAAGGCCCGCTCCCGGGAGTCCGGCGGCACCGGACTTGGCCTCTCCATCGCCAAGGAGATCATCGACCGGCACGAGGGCACCATCGAACTGCTGGACCGGCCCGGTCCCGGCCTGACGGTGCGCATCACCCTGCTGACGGAGGGGCCTCGCCATGGAAAGGAGTAAACCGAGACGCCGCCGAAACCGGGGAGTGGAGCGGCTCAAGACCCTGCTCATCGTGCTGCTCTCCCTGTCCGCCATCTATCTGACCGGCCTTGCCCTGGTACAAAACCGGGTCTCCGGCTCCCAGGGACTGCTGAGCGGGCTGATCTCCCTCTTCCGCCCTCAGAGCACTGTGGAGACCTCCGACCCCGGCAACACCGTGCAGCTCACCGCCGCCGCCCGCCCGGTCCGTATCGCGGTATGCGACGGGGTGAACCGCTACGCCGTCCAGTACAACACCACCCAGACCGACAAACTGTATGACAGCGTGGGCATTCTGTTGGGCGAAGCCCTGTCCAGCGCGGACTCCCCCACGGTGGTCACCGAATCGGTATGGCAGGCCGCTTTGAGTGCCCCCGGTGTCTGGTTTGATTTTCTGGGCAAGATCCCTCTGGAGACCCTCAGCGCCTGGACCGGCGAGGGGGGCATCAACACCGCCCTCACCGGCTCCGCCCGGCGGATCGCCGTGGCTCTGGCGGACGACGGGGTGCGGCTGTACTATCATAATGAGAGTGACGGCCTGTATTATACCTGTAAAACGGCAGTGACCTATCAGGGGCACATGGACGAGCTGATCGCCGGTTACGGCGGCAACGGCGTTCCCTTTGCCTTTGAGCTGGGCACGGACAGCGGCTATGACGGGCTGGACCCCTATGTGCTCATCTCCGCTTCCGCCCCCACCCCCAACATTTACCGCGCCTCCAATCCCCTGGCCAACCTGGACGACACGCTGATCAGCAGTTTGCAGCAGGCCCTCTCCTTCCAGACCTCCTACTATGCCATTCCCAACGGTATCCGTATCCGGGAGGGCCAGGAGACCCTGGAGATCAGCAATACCGGCACCGTCTCCTATACCACGGCGGAGGGCACCAGTTCCCGCTACCCCGTGGGGAGTGAGTATGGCTACGACATCACCGAGGTGGTGGAGACCACCCGGCGGATGGCCGCCGATACGGTGGGCCGCTACTGCGGCGCCGCCCGCATCTATCTGATGGATGTAACCGAAACCGACACCGGTCTGTCCGTCCGCTATGGTTATAGCCTGAATGGCGCGGAGGTCAGCCTCTCCGGCGGCGACAGCGCCGCCCTTTTCACCATCCAGGATGGACAGATCACCGCCTTTACCCTCCGGTTCCGGCGGTACGAGGATGCTGGCCAAACCAGTCTGGTGCTAAACGAGCGGATGGCCGCCGCAGCTCTGGAGGCCCTGGACCCGGAGGGCCGGGAGCTTGTCCTGTGCTACAGCGACAGCGGCGGCGACACCGTCCAGGCCGGATGGGTGGCCAAATGACGAGATCGCGAGGTTCCTATGGAATGGTCTAAACTGAAAAATGTGATCCTGCTGATGCTGCTGTGCGTCAACATCATCCTGCTCCTGCTTGTGGGCAGTCAGGCCAGCCAGGACAAGCGCTACCAGGCGGAAACCAGGCAGGCCGCCCAGGCCGTGCTGGAACAGGGCGGCATCGACTTTACCCTGGATGAATTCCCCGACGATCTGGCGCTGCCGGTGACCACCGTCACCCGTGACCGGACCGGCGAGGCCGGCATCGCCGCCGCCCTGCTGGGAGAGGTCACCCTGGAGGGAGAGAGCGAGGTGCGTCCCCGCTACTCCGGCCCCGGCGGCGTGGCGGAGTTTTCCATGAATGGCAGCTTTACCATTACCCTTACCCCCGGGACCTGGAGTCTTGAAAACGGCCAGGACTATGAGTCCTCCAGCCAGGCCTGTCTGGAGGCCATGGGCTTTACCGGCACCCTGTCCGACACGGAGCAGACCGGCGCAGAAACTGTGCTGACCTACTGCCAAAGCTGGGAGGGCTCCCCCCTCTTCTCCTGCACCATCCGTCTCCACTGGCAGGAAAACGACCTGGTCCAGGTGGAGGGACAGCGACTGGACGGCAGCATTTCCGCCTCGGTCACCAAGTCGCTCCTCTCCACCCCCACCATTCTGGTCCGATTTCTGGCCGGGATCAACGAGGGCGGCTATGTGTGCAGCCGCATCGATACCATGGACGGGGGCTACCTGCTCTCCAGCAACACCACCCGACAGGTCCAGCTGACGCCGGTATGGCGGTTTGTCACCGACACCGGCACCTACTACGTCAACGCGGTCACCGGTGAGTTTTCACCTCTGGAATAATCAAAAAAGGGAGCGGCTTACGCCGCTCCCTTTTTTACGTCTGAATGATCAGTCCTCGTCCACGATGAGGCCGTAGCCGCCGTCATTGCGCTTATAGACCACGGCAAAGCGCCCGTCCTGATCCACATCCTTGAAGGCGAAGAAAGTGTGGTCCACCAGATTCATCTGGAGCACCGCCTCGTCCACCGTCATGGGCTTGATGGGGAAGCGCTTGGTACGGACGATCTTGAACTCCTCCTCGTCCACCTCGGGGGCAAAGGAGGAAATCTCCTCGGCGTCCACACTGCGGGAGAAGGCATCCTGACGCAGGCGCTTCTCCAGGCGGCTCTTATTCTTACGCAGCTGGCGCTCCACGGAGGAGACCGCCGCGTCGATGGTGGCAAACATATCGGAGGTACTCTCCGCCACGCGGATGATGGTACCGCCGGAGCGGATGGTCAGCTCTACGTTGTTGCGGTCCTTTTCCACGCTGAAGACGATGGCGGCCTCCGCATCCGCCTTAAAATAACGGTCTAACTTGCCCACCTTTTTCTCAGCGTAGGCGTGGACCTTGTTGGGCAGGTTGATCTTCTTGTCTGTGAACACGAACTTCATCGTTTTCAACTCCTTCCGCCCTCCGAAGAGGGATTGGTTCGCCGGCCGGGGCCGGTTCCCTGATTTGATTATACCACGTCGTACGCAGATTGTCACAACTTATTTCAAAAGTTTTTGTGAATTTTGCCCATCACACTCCGGACCCTCCGGGTGGGAACACACCCCGCAGCCGCAGCGGCCTCCGCCGCAGTCCCGCCGCGCACAGTTCCGGCCCGGACATACTTCCCCCTGTGGACACAGGGCATAGTCGCCGCCGGTGATGGTCAGTCGCCGTCCCTCCACCAGGGCCAGCGCCAGCTTCCTGCGGGCGGTATCGTACACTTGCTGCACCGTGGAGCGGGCCACCCCCATCTGGGCGGCGCACTCCTCCTGGGTACAGCCCAGCAGATCCATCAGGCGGATGGCCTCGTATTCCTCCACCGCCATCTCCACCGTCCCGTCCCCGCCCCCGGTCAGCGGTCCAAAGGTGTTGTGCCGGGGCAGGGCACAGATGCGGCGGCATTTCTTCGGTCTTGCCATGGGCGCTCCCTCCTGTTCCTGCTCTCAGTGTAGCAGATTTCCGGTATATGTCAAGAACACGCAAAAACAAAGCCGCTGCCTTTGGCAGCGGCTTTGTAATTACAGTCCGGCGAATACCGCTTCCGCGGCGGCCAGAGTGGCCTGAAGCTCCTCCTCCCCATGGGCAGCGGAGACAAACATGGCCTCGAACTGGGCGGGGGCCAGAGCCACGCCCCGCTCCAGCATCCCCTGGAAGTACTGGGCGTACTTGCCCACGTCGCTGCCCTTGGCGTCCACGAAGGTGGACACGGCGGTGGGGGTGAAGAAGGGGGCCAGCAAAGAGCCGATCTGATTGACCACCACCGGCGCGCCGGTCTTGGCAATGGTTGCCCGCAGACCTGCCGCCAGCTTCTCGCCCTTGGAGGCGATGTGGGTATAGACCTCCGGATGGTCCTTCAGGTAGTTCAGCTGGGCCAGACCGGCGGCCATGGCCACCGGATTGCCGCTGAGGGTACCCGCCTGGTACACCGGGCCGCAGGGGGCCACCTGCTCCATGAGGGCACGGCTGCCGCAGTAGGCGCCCACCGGCATACCGCCGCCGATGATCTTGCCGAAGGTCACCAGGTCGGCCTTCACGCCGAAGTATTCCTGCGCACCCCCCAGAGCCAGCCGGAAGCCGGTGATAACCTCATCAAAGATCAAGAGGGCTCCGCTCTTGTCGCACAGGGCCCGCAGCCCCTCCAGGAATCCGGGAGCAGGATTGACCACGCCCATGTTGGCGGCCACCGGCTCCACAATGATGCAGGCGATCTGGCCGGGGTAAGCGTCCAGCAGGGCCTCCACGGAGGCCAGATCGTTGAACTGGGCGGTAAGGGTGTGCTTCACGATGTCCTCAGGCACGCCGGCGGAGGAGGGATGTCCTCCCGCCAGGGCGGAGGAGCCGGCATTCACCAGCAGGCAGTCGGAGTGACCGTGGTAGCAGCCCTCAAACTTGATGATCTTGTCCCGGCCGGTGGCCCCACGGGCCAGACGGACGGCGGACATCACCGCCTCGGTACCCGAGTTGACCATGCGCACCATCTCGATGCCCGGCACCAGCTCCACCATGAGCTGGGCAATCTCCACCTCCCGGCGGGTGGGGGCGCCGAAGGACAGGCCGTCCTTGACGGCCTTCTCCACCGCCTCCCGGATCACCGGGTGGTTGTGACCCAGGATCATGGGACCCCAGGAGCACACATAGTCGATATACTTCCGGCCGTCCTCGTCCCAGATGAAGGGGCCGTCGGCCCGGGTGATGAAGCGGGGAGCCATACCCACCGCCCGGTAGGCCCGCACTGGGGAGTTGACCCCGCCGGGCAGGACCTTCACGGCCTGCTCAAACAGTTCTTCCGAGCGTCCCATCAGCCGATATCCCCTTTCTGGATGGCCTGAGCCAGTTCTTTCGCGTAATAGGTAATGAGCATATTGGCCCCCGCCCGGAACACGGACAGGGCGGACTCGCACATGATGCGGTACTCGTCAATGAGACCTGCGGCGGCGGTAGCCTTGATCATGGCGTACTCACCGGACACGGAGTAGGCGCACATGGGCAAATCATAGGCGTCGGAGCACTCCCGGATCACGTCCAGGTAGCTGAGGGCGGGCTTGACCATGATGATGTCGGCGCCCTCCTCAATGTCCAGAGCGCACTCCTTCAGGGCCTCCTTCCGGTTGTGGGGGTCCATCTGGTAGCCCTTCCGGTCCCCAAAGGAGGGGGCGGAGCCTGCCGCCGAGCGGAAGGGTCCGTAGAAGGCGGAGGCATACTTGGCGGAGTAGGCCATGATGGGGGTAGTCTGATAGCCGTGCTCATCCAGAATAGCCCGGATGGCGGCCACCCGGCCGTCCATCATGTCGGAGGGAGCCACCATGTCGGCCCCGGCCTGGACGTGGGACAGGGCGGTTTTGGCCAGCACCTCCAGGGTCTTGTCGTTGTCCACCTCATGGCCGCACAGGATGCCGCAGTGGCCGTGGTCGGTGTACTCGCACATACATACGTCGGTGATGATATAAAAGTCGGGGTACTTGGCCTTGATGGCCCGAATGGCCTCCTGGACCACGCCGTGCTCGTCCCAGGCGGAGGAGCCGATGGCGTCCTTGTGGGCGGGCAGGCCGAAGAGGATGCAGTGATTTACCCCGGTAGACAGGCACTCCTCCACCGCCTGGCACACGCTGTCGATGCCATAGTGATTCTGGCCGGGCAGGGCCTCAATGGGCCGTACCCCCTGGAGGGTCTCGTCCACAAAGATGGGGTAGATCAGGCTGTCGGGGGACATCCGGGTCTCCCGGCACAGGCGGCGCACCGCGTCATTGCCCCGCAGGCGGCGGGGCCGTTGGATCAGTTCCATATCAAACACCTTCCAAAATGGTTTCCACCAGCGCGTCCATGGTGGCCTCACGGGCCACCCGCACAGGAATTCCGAATTTCTTTGCCTCCGCGGCAGTCTGCTGCCCGATGCACATCCCCACCATGCGCGAGAAATTGACATCCTCACCCACGGAGGAGACGAAGCCCTTCACGGTGGAAGCGGAGGTGAAGGTCACCAGCAGACCATCTGTCCCCTCCACCGCCGCCCGCAGCTCCTGAGAGCGGGGATTTTCATACACCGTGCGGTAGCTGGCCACGTCGTCACAGGCAATGTTACGCCTTGCCAGCTCCTCTGTCAAGGCGGGGGAGCCCTCCTCCGCCCGAAGGGCCAGCACCTTGCCCGTAGCGGGCAGACCCTCTCCCAGATGGGCGGCGTCGTACACCTCCGGCACATAGTCGGCCTTCAAACCATGTTTTTTCAGCTCGCGGTCGGTGCCGGGGCCAATGGCGGCCAGCTTCACGGCACCCAGGGCGCGGGCGTCTTTGCCGTGGCCCTCCAGCCAGTTCCACAGGGCCTCCACCCCGGCGGGGCTGGTAAGGGCCAGCCACTCATAGTCACAAAGCCGCTCCATAGCCTCATCCACCGCGGGACAGGGGTCAAGGGGGAGGGTGGCGATACAGGGGTACTCCCACACATCGGCCCCCAGGGCACGCAGCCGGGCAGACAGGGTACCCGCCCGCTCCCGAGGCCGGGTGACCACCACCCGTCTGCCCTTCAGGGGCAGCTTGTCAAACCAGTCAAAGTCCTCCGCCAGAGCACACACCTTGCCCACCACGATGACGGCGGGGCTCTCCACCTTGGCCTCCTCCGCCGCCTGGGGCAGGGTGCCCAGGGTGGCGGAAATGCGCCGCTGGGAGGGGGTGGTACCCCGCTCCACCACGGCGGCGGGCATATCGGGCTCCATGCCCGCGTCCAGCAGTCCCTTGCAGATCTGGGGCAGGGCGGACACGCCCATCAAAAAGACCAGGGTGCCCTTTGTGCGCACCAGAGCCTCAAAATCAATGTCCAGCTCCTTCCCCGCCCGCTGATGGCCGGTGACGATGTGGAGGGAGGAGCAGCAGTCCCGGTGGGTCACCGGAATACCCCCGTAGGCGGGGGCGGAGATGGCGGAGGTGATGCCGGGCACCTCCTCAAAGGAAACGCCGTGCTGGGCCAGCAGCTCCAGCTCCTCGCCGCCCCGACCGAAGAGGAAGGGGTCGCCACCCTTCAGGCGCACCACGTTCTTGCCCTCCAGGGCCTTGTCCAGCAGGATCTGGTTGATCTGATCCTGGGGTACCGGATGGCGGGCTGCCTGCTTGCCCACGTCGATGTGCTCGGCTTTCTCGGGCATCATGGCCAGGATGGCGGGGCTGACCAGCCGGTCATACACCACCACCTCCGCCCTCTGGAGGGCCTCCAGCCCCTTCCGGGTCAGCAGGCCGGGATCGCCCGGGCCTGCCCCCACCAATGTTACTTTACCAGGCATGGATTTCCCTCCTTCATGGAATTGGCCAGCTGCTCCGCCAGCGCGGTTCCCTGTTCCTTGGGTCCGGAGATCTTGTCCCGGAACACCTGCCCGGCCTCGTCCACATAGAGGCCGGTGAGGGTGATGGTCTCCCCCTCGATCACGGCGTGGGCGGCAATGGGAGAGGAACAGCCTCCGTCCAGCTTGCGGACAAAGGCCCGCTCGGCCTGGGCGCACAGGGTGCCCGCTTCATCCACCACGCCGCTGAGATAGCTCAGGTCCTCTCCGGCCCGGGTCTGGAGAGCCATAATGCCCTGGCCCGCCGCCGGGATCATCTCCTCCACGGTAAAATACCGGGTGATGCGTCCCTCCAGCCCCAGCCGTTTCAGACCGGCGGCAGCCAGCACCAGGGCGGAATACTGGCCCTCGTCCAGCTTGCGCAGGCGAGTCAGCACATTGCCCCGCACCGGAGCCACCTCCATGTGGGGGAACAGGGCCTTGAGTTGCACCGCCCGCCGGGCGGAGGCGCAGCCGATGGGCTTGGCGGGGTCCAGCTCGGTCACGCCCTCAGGGAGTACCAGCACATCCCGGGGGTCCTCCCGCTTGGAGAAGCCCGCCAGAGGAATGGCCGGGTCCTCCTCCATGGGCAGATCCTTGCAGCTGTGTACCGTCAGATCCACCCGGCCGTCCAGCAGGGCAGCGTCCAGCTCCTTCACAAAGAGGCCCTTGCCGCCGATCTTGTCCAGGGTGCGGTCCAGGATCTTGTCGCCGGTGGTCTTCATGGTCACCAGCTCCAGGGTGATCTCCGAATGATGGGCGCGGATGGCCTCCATCACCAGCTCAGACTGAATGACAGCCAGCTTGCTCTCCCGGCTGCCCAAGCGTATGGTCTTCATTCCAATCCCTCCAGTACGGCCCGGATGGCCTTGGCGGCCCGAGCGGTGCGGGCGTGGTCGTCTCCCCGCCCCGCCACTCCGGCCACGATGTTGTCCCCGGTGCAGATGGCGGGGAAAAAGAAGGTGCATTCCTCCGGGGCGTCGGCCACGCTCACCGGGATACCCAGGGCGCGGGCCTCCTCCCCCACAGCGCGGTTGACGGAGCGATCGTCGGTGGCGGCCACCGCAATAGCGGCGCCCGCCAGATCGCCGGGGGCATAGGGCCGTCCTTCCCACTGTATGCGCCCGTCCAGGGGTTTACACCTGGGGGCGATAACGGTGACCTCCGCCCCGAAGCGGGCCAATACCTCTGCACGGCGGCAGGCCACCACGCCGCCGCCAATGACCACGGCAGTTTTCCCCACCAGGTCAATAAAAACTGGAAAACGGAAGTGCTTTTCCGGCGGCAGGCTCCACCGGAGCCGGGCGGCAGTATGCACTTCAATCTTGGCGGCGCACCGCTCCAGATCCTCCGGGGTCAGGTTGTCCTTCAGCCCACCGGACAGCAGGTCCACCGCACGACTCACCGCCAGCTCCACCAGCTCCCGGGCCTCCGGGCCCTCCAGGTCGGTGGACAGCACACGGGCGGCCACCGCCTGCTTCACCCGCTCCAGGCCGGGCAGGCAATTCTTATAGTTTTCCCACTGGCTCAGCCGGTCCAGATACTTTTCCACAATGGCCGCCGCCTCCGGTGGAAGTTCCCGGCTGGCATCCACCCCCAGATCGTCCACGTTGTACAGGGTGAAGCCAGGCAGGGTGGCTACCTGGGGCTCAATATCCCGAGGGATGGCCAGGTCGGCCAGCACCCTGGGCGGGTGGGACAGCTCCGCCAGCTCCCAGGCCGTCACAGTGTAGTGGGGGCTGGTGGTGGCGGAGATGACCAGGTCCATGCCCTCCATAGCCTGATACCGCTCCTCATAGGGGGTGACGGCGCACCCGGCGGGCACCACGGTCTCCCCGTGGTGATAACTGCGCAGGGTCACGGTGACGGCGCATCCCGCCTCGTAAAGGAGGGAAGCCGACAGCCGGCCCATCTCCCCGTTGCCAATGACCAGGGCCTTCCGGCCCTTCAGGCCTTCCAGATGGGCGGATAGCCGGTCCACGGCGGACCGGGCCGCCGACCGGGGCACCCCGATGAAGCGGACCTTGGTTTTGATCTCCTTGCCGGCGGCGGCGGCATTGCGGAACAGGGTCTCCAGCACCCCGTCCGCCGTGCCCGCCTCCCGGGCGGCCTGAACAGCGCCCTTCACCTGGGTGACGATCTGATCCTCCCCCCAGATCTGGGAGCGCAGGCCACCGGCCACCTCCATCAGGTGGCGGGCCGCCTCCTCCCCCGTCCGGGTGACAAAGGCAGCCTCAAAGGGGGCGTACTCCACCCCCGCCTCGGCGCACAGCAGCCGCCCCGGATCGGGGAGAGGCCCCTCTCCGCAGGAGATGTAGAGTTCGGTGCGGTTGCAGGTGGACAGCAGCACGCAGCCCTCCACCCCTTCCCGGCGGGACAGGCGGCGATCCAGCTCCAGCACCTGATTGCGGGTGAAGGACAGCTGTTCCCGCAGGTCGATGGGGGCTTTATGCCAGTCCAGGCCGGTCATGATGAGCTTCACACCTGTTCCCCCTTTTTCACCAGTACCACCGAGAAGTAGCCGCTGCCCTCCTCCAGGTCGGCAAAGTGGGGGCATACCAGCTCCCCCTCCATGCCGCAGTTGGCTACCAGGGAGGCCCGGCCCAGCAGGCCGTGCTCCTCCAGGGTGTTTTTCAGGGCGCCGATCTCCTTGCCCGCCTTCATGAACACCAGGTTGGCGTCCAGGTCCAGGCAGTCGGACACATCCTTGTGGGAGGCGGGGACGATGAGCAGCCGCTCGCTCTTCTCACACAGGGCCATGTTCAGCTTGGCGGCCACAGCACAGAAGGAGGGAACACCGGGGATGATCTGGGCGTCATACCCACGGGCCACCACTTTTTTGTGGAGGTAGAGGTAGGTAGAGTACACCGTGGGGTCCCCCAGGGTGATGAAGGCCACGTCCTTACCGGCGTCCAGGGCGGCGCACACCAAGTCGGCGTTGCGCTCATAGGCCCCGTCCAGGGCGGCATGGTCCCGCACCATAGGGGCCTCGCAGGTCAGCAGTTCCTTGCCGTCGGCCAGTTCTCCCACGATATTGAGGGCGGTCTTTTCTCCCCGGCCCGCATCGGGCACGGCCAGCACCGCCGCCTGGCGGATAATGCGCTCTGCCTTCTTGGTCATCAGTTCGGGATCGCCGGGGCCAACCCCCACGCCGTACAACATTCCTCTCATTGGTTTTCCTCCTTGAGCATTCGCAGGATCTCCCGCCGGGCCGCCCCGATGGTGGCGGCGGACCGGTCGGCGTCCAGGCCGTCCACCTCCCGCAGCACCTCCATCAGGTGGGCGATGCGGGGCAGACGGAGATGATTGGCACGCAGGGCCGCCGGGTCGGCAAAGAGCTGCTCCGGCGTGCCCTCCAGCAGCACCTTGCCCCCGCCCAGCAGGTAGGCGTAGTCGCAGTACAGGGGCACGATGTCCATGTCATGGGTGGCGATGAGCACCGTCATACCCAGCTCGTCCCGCAGGCGAGTGAGCAGCTTCATGATGTCGCTCACCCCCTGGGGGTCCAGTCCGGCGGTGGGCTCATCCAGAATGAGCACCTCCGGCTCCATCACCAGCACTCCGGCGATAGCCACCCGCTTCTTCTGGCCATAGGACAGGGCGTGAGTGGGTTTGTCCCGCAGATGGGACACGCCGGTGCGCTCCAGGGCGGCTTCCACCCGGCGGCGGACCTCCTCCGCCGGCAGGCCCAGGTTCACCCCGCCGAAGGACACGTCCCGGTACACGTCGGCGGAGAAGAGCTGATCGTCCGGGTCCTGGAACACGATACCCACCCGGCGGCGCAGCTCCAGCAGGCCCTTTTTATCATAGCGCACCGGCTGGCCGCCCAGCAGCACCTTGCCGCTCTTGGGGGTGAGCACCCCGTTGAGGCTGAGAAACAGGGTGGATTTGCCCGCCCCGTTGGCCCCCAGAATACCGGTGACCTTGCCCTTTTCCGCGGCAAAGGTAATATGGTCCAGCGCTACGGTGCCGTCCTCATAGGTATAGCACAGATCTTCTGCCTGGATGGCCTTCACGGCAGCAGCCTCCCTTCCACAAACCAAATGGCGATCTGTCCCGCCGCCGCAAATACGGTGAGGGGGAGCAGCCCCCACCCCGGACGGTAGGCGTCGTTCAGGGTGGTGAGACTGCCGGTATAGCCCCGGGACTCCAGGGCGGTATAGATACGGTCGGCCTTTCGCCATGCCCGCAGGAACACCATGGAGGCCAGCATCCCCAGGGAGGACACCGACCGGCGGAAGCCCTGGTAGCCCAGCCGGGAATCCTGGGCGGTGCGGATGTTGGAGGCCGTCTCCGCCAACACGAAGATGAAGCGGTAGATCAGCTCCATCAGCTCCACCAGCAGCTTGGGCACATGGAGCCGCCCCAGGGCCATGGTCAGGTCGGTAACGGGGGTATTGAGGGAGAGAAAATACATACATCCCACCGCCCCCAGGGCCTTGCAGAAAATCCGACCGCCCATCCACAGGCCATCCATGGTAAAGCCCCACAAACTGTCACCTACCGGAATGGCGGCCACCATCTCCGTCCCGGCGGGGTAGGCCCCCGCCACGATGGTAAGACAGCCAATGACCAGGAAGATCATCGGCACCTTGAGAAAATGGAGGTACACCCTGGGGGAGAGTCCCCCCAGGGCAGTAATCAGCACCCCCATCAGAAGCAGGGTAAACAGGCCCACCGCCACGCTGTCGCAGCACAGGCAGATCACCAGAGCGACTACCGTCAGCAGCAGCTTGGGCATGGGAGACACCCGCCGCAGGCGGGACTGATAGGCGTAGCGGTCGGTGCCCATGGTCAGTTCGTTCCTTTCTCTTTCCCGTCCGGCTTCTTGGTGATGCGGCCCAGAATGAAGCCCACCACACCGGCGCCGATGGCGGCCTGGAGGGCGAAGAGCATGGACTCCACCTCGCCGCTGGCGGGCTCCAGAATGGGCTCAAACCAGGGCTCATAGTCGGGGTTAAGCTCCGTAATGGCCTCCTCAGCCTGGCCGTCCGCCCCGCCGAACTCGGCGTCGGGCAGCAGCCACAGGGGTACAGCGGCAATGACCGCCACCAACAGGATCAAAATCAAATTTTTCTGCCAAACTTTCATATCCGTCCCCTCCTTACAGCACCTGCAGCTCATGGAGCTCGGTCTTGCTGTACTTCTCCAGCACGTTGAAGATCACCACGGTAAGCAGGCCCTCGGCAATGGCCAGAGGGATCTGGGTCACGGCAAAGATGGTGAGGAACTTCACCATGCCGCCGTTGATGACCCCCAGCTGGACCGAAGTGACCACATAGGTGAAGAGGTCACCCAGGGCGGCGGCGGCAAACACCGCCACAGCGGCAGGAGCCTTGGCCTTCCGCAGCAGCTTATAGACCAGCCAGGACACGATGGGCCCGGCAATGGCCATGGAGAATACGTTGGCGCCCAGGGTGGTGAGGCCGCCGTGGGCCAGCAGCAGGGCCTGGAAGAGCAGCACGATCAGCCCCAGCACCGTCATGACCAGGGGCCCGAACAGGATGGCGCCCAGGCCCACACCGGTGGGGTGGGAGCAGGAGCCGGACACCGAGGGGATCTTCAGGGCGGACAGCACGAAGGCGAAGGCGCCGCACATGGCCAGCAGGATCTTGGCCCGGGGGGCCTGATCGATCTTCTTCTTGATGGAGAAGAAGCCGGCCACCACGAAGGGCACGCACACCGCGCCCCAGCCAATGGCCCAGTTCACCGGCAGCATACCCTCGGCGATGTGCATGGCGGAGGCGCTCATGGTCATCAGACCCAGCAGCCCCACCAGCACCGCCGCGGCGCGGACGGTTTTGTTGGCAGTCAGAGTTTTCATGGTTGTCTCATCCTTTCCTATCACTCGTAGGTGGGTGGTTTCCGGGCCGGGCAAGGTTTTCCGGCTTGAGTCTCTCTGCCGCCGCGCGTCTTCCCAGGTTTCCCCAGTGACATGGTGCCCGGCGGCTCTTCTCTTACGGCAGCGGGACTGCGCGGGATTTCCACCCGGCTTCCCTTTTCCCAGCCCTCTATGCAAAACAGGCTTACGCCTGGAGTTGTTTTGCCTCTCCGGCGTGCTTGACAAAGAGGGCCTGGATGCTGGGGAACTCTCCCAGGCCCTGGAGCACGCAGTTGACGGCGTAGCCCTCCTGCTCCAGCAGGGACTTCCAGGAGTCCTCCTCATCGCCTGCCAGGTCGTTTTTGGCGTGGTCGCCCGCCACGATCATCAGGGGACGCAGCTCTACTTTGGTAGCGCCCAGCTCCTGGATGCGGCGCACTGCCTCTCCAAAGCCGGGGTAGCCCTCTACCGTGCCGATGACGACGTCCTTCCGGCCCAGGTCGTGGAAGACATACTCCAGCAGGGCGTAGCAGGAGTTGGCGAAATGCTCGGTGCCGTGGCCCATGTAGAGGATGGCCTTGCCCTCCTCCGCCTCCGGCAGGTCGTGGAGCAAAGCCTCCACCGCGTCCAGATAGTCCCCGGTCTCGGTGAGCAGGGGGCGGCCGAAGGTCAGCTTCTCAAACTTCCCCGCAAAGGGGGCGGCCAGGTCCATCATCTTGTCATACTCGTCGCCGTTCATGATATGGGTGGGCTGGACCAGCACGTCGGTGTATCCCTCCGCCGCCAGCTTCTCCAGGGCGGCGGGTACATCGTCGATGTGGGTGCCCTCTTTTTCCAGCTTCCGCAGGATCATACCGCTGGTGAAGGCACGGCGCAGGGTGCGCTCCGGAAAGGCGGCGGCCAGAGCCTTCTCGATGGCGGCGATGGTCTTTTCCAGGGTGTCCCGGTGGCTGGTACCGAAGGACACCGCCAGAAGGGCTTGTGTATTCATATCCTTCACTCCCGTACGTTGTTGCTGGCCTGATAGAGCAGGGCGTTGCAGATGGCGGCAGCCACGTTGCTGCCACCCTTGCGGCCCCGGGCCACGATGTGGGGGGTATCCATGGTGAGGAGCAGCTCCTTGCTCTCCACCACATTGACGAAGCCCACCGGCACGCCGATCACCAGAGCAGGGGCCATCTTCCCCTCTTCAATCAGCTCGCAGATCCGCACCAGGGCGGTGGGGGCGTTACCGATGGCCAGCACCAGGGGGCCCTCCAGCTGGGCGGCCCGCTCCATGGACACGGTGGCCCGGGTCTCCCCCCGGGCCTTGGCCTCAGCGGCCACGTCCGGGTCGGACATAAAGCATACGGCCTTGCCGCCAAACTTCTCCAGCACCTTCTTGTTGATGCCGGAAAAGGCCATCTGGGTATCGGTGACGATGGTGCAGCCCCCCTTGATGGCGGCGATGCCCGCCGCCACCGCGTCAGGAGAGAACACCAGGTTGTCGGCGTAGTCAAAGTCGGCGCTGGTGTGAATAGCCCGTTTGATGATGGGCAGCTGGTCAGCGGGAAACTCCCGGTCCCCCAGCTCCTGACCGATGATCTCCATACTTCTGGCCTCAATGTCAGCGGGGGCCACCCGCTGCAACTCTATCTTTTTCATGGGTCATTCCTCCCCGTTCAGGATGCGGTAGATCCGCTCCATGTCCAGACTGGCCCGCAGGCCGTCCGCCAGCTTGTCATACTGCCGCTGGGCGTACTCCTGCCAGTCCACGCTGGCGGCCTGGCCCTCCAGACCCTTGGCTTTCAGCAGGCAGTTCACCAGAGCAGAGGCCACGCCGGCCTTGTCAAAAATACCATGGACGTAGCAGCCCCACACGTTGCGGTTGCTCAGGCCGTCGGTGTGTGCCTCCCCGGTCTGGGTGGTAAAGCTCACCAGCGGCGGGGCGTCGCTCTCCGTCTTGCCCATATGGATCTCATAGCCCTCAAAGGCCACACCGGCCATGGGAGCAAAGATACCGTCGGCAGCGGCAAAGGTGCCGGTCACCTGGGTGCGGGTCTTCTCCCCCTGGAACACAGTCTCAGAGGGCAGCAGGCCCAGCCCTGCCAGGGTGCCGCCCCCCTCCACCCCGTCCGGGTCGGAGACGGTGCTGCCCAGCATCTGATAGCCGCCGCAGATGCCCACCACCGCGCCGCCTTTGGCGGCGTGCTTCAAAATGGCGCTTTCCAGGCCGCTCTGCCGCAGCCACCGCAGATCGTCCATCGTATTCTTGGTGCCGGGCAGGATGATGAGGTCCGGGTGGCCCAGTTCCCCTGCGCTCCCCACATAGCGGAGGGAGACCTCCTCCATCCGCTCCAGGGGGTTGAAGTCGGTGAAATTACTGAGCCGGGGCAGGCGGATCACCGCCACGTCCACCAGGCTAACTTTACCGGATCTGGACAATCGGGCGGACAGGGAGTCCTCGTCGTCCACGTCCACCTCCAGCATGGGCACCACCCCCAGCACCGGCTTGCCCGCCAGTTCCTCCAGCTGGGTGAGGCCGGGGCGGAGAATCTCCACATCGCCCCGGAACTTGTTGATGATGAGGCCCTTTATCAGGTCCTGCTCGTCGGGGTCCAGCAGCTTCACCGTGCCGTAGAGGGAGGCGAACACGCCGCCCCGGTCGATGTCGCCGCACAGCAGCACAGGAGCCTTGGCCCGCCGGGCCATGCCCATGTTGACAATATCGTCCTCTTTCAGGTTGATCTCCGCCGGGCTGCCCGCCCCCTCAATGACGATGATATCATACTCCTCCGATAGAGAGGAATAGGCCTCCATCACGTCGGGAATCAGGTTTTTCTTATACTTGAAGTAATTTCCGGCCTTCATAGTACCCCGGGGAATGCCATTGACGATGACCTGGGAGCCCACATCGCTGGTGGGCTTCAAGAGGATGGGGTTCATCCGCACATCGGGGGCCACCCCCGCCGCCTCGGCCTGCATGACCTGGGCACGGCCCATCTCCAGCCCGTCGGGGGTGATGGCAGAGTTGAGGGCCATGTTCTGGGACTTGAATGGGGCCACCTTGTAGCCGTCCTGCTTGAAGATGCGGCACAGTCCCGCCGCCAGCAGAGACTTGCCGGCGTTGGAGGCGGTACCCTGGATCATAATTGCCTTTGCCATCACTGCACCTCGCTGAGGGCGGCCAGCAGCCGCCGGTTTTCTTCTTCGCCCCGGACGCACACCCGGTACCAGTCGGAGCCCAGGCCGTAGTAGTTGGCGCAGGAGCGGATGAGCACCCCCCGCTCCAGCAGTCTCTCTTTCAAATCGGCTACGCCGGGCAGCCGGAACAGGAGATAGTTGGCCTGCCCGGGAATCACGGTACAGCCTGCCGCCGTCAGACCGGCGGCCAGACCGGGCCGGGAGTTTTCCACAAGGCGCCTGCCCTCCGCCGGCCAGTGGGGACAGCAGGTCAGGGCGGCCACACCCGCCGCCTGAGCGGGGGTGGACACGCTCCAGGGCTGGGCAAATTTGCCCAGCTGCTCCCGCAGTCCCTCGTTGGCCGTCAGGCAGTAGCCCAGCCGCAGACCCGCCATGGCGTAGCTTTTGGTGAAGGCCCGCAGCAGCACCAGATGGGGGTGGTTGGCCAGCCAGGGGGCCAGCCCCGGCCCGCCGGCGGCCAGAGGCAGGAAGCACTCGTCCACCACCAGCACCGCACCCACAGCACCGCACCGCTTCACCGCTTCTTCCAATAGATCCTGGCCGATCAACCGCCCGGTGGGGTTGTTGGGGGTACACAGGAACACCAGGTCGATGCCCGGTTCGATGGCGTCCACGAAGCCAGCGTCCAGGTCGAAGTTCCTGCTCTGGTCCAGGGTATACCGGGCCACCTGGCAGCCCACGCAGGTCACGGCCTCCTCATATTCGGAGAAGGCGGGGGCGGTAACCAGAGCTTTTTTCGGTTTCAGCGCAAACACCAATCGGAAGATCAGGTCGGCGGCGCCGTTGCCGCATACCACCTGCTCCTCCCCCACCCCGTCGTGGGCGGCAATGGCCCGCCGCAGGTCCCGGCACAGAGGGTCCGGGTAGCAGGCCGACTGGTCCGCCGCCCGCCGGGCCGCTTCCGCCACCGGGGCAGGCATCCCCAAGGGGTTCAGGTTGGCGGAAAAGTCCAGGACCTCCCCGCCATAGGCAGCCTGGGCGGTGAGGATATCCCCGCCGTGGGTGTAGACTGGCATAACAACGCTCCTTTTCGTGGCCCTTGCGGGCCTTTGCCCTCAGGGGAACAATAAAATCAACAGAGGCACCCCGCAGAAGAGCAGCAGGGCGAAAAAGGCGGTGGCATACAAAATCCGGCCCGACCGCAGGATGTCCAGGGGCTCCGGGGGCCGCTGATCGTCCCCGATGTAGGGCTTCTCCACCAGCTTGCCGAAGTACCAGTTGGGGCCCGCCAGCTGGAGCTGGAGGGCGCCGGCACAGGCGGCCTCGGTGTGGGCGGAGTTGGGGGACTTGTGCTTTTTCCGGTCCCGCTTGAAAATACGCCAGGCATTCTTCCCGTCATACCCCGCCGCCACAGCCCCCAGGCACATGAGCACGCCGGAGATGCGGGCGGGCAGGAAGTTGAGCACGTCGTCCCACCTGGCCGCCGCCCGGCCAAAGTAGAGATATTTGTCGTTTTTATAGCCCACCATGGAGTCCATGGTGTTGGCGGCCTTATAGAACATACCCAGGGGCGCGCCGCCGATGGCCAGGAAGATGAGGGGGGCGATGACGCCGTCGGAGGCGTTTTCCGCCACCGTCTCTACCGCCGCCTTGGTTACCCCGGCCTCGTCCAGCCGGTCGGTGTCCCGGCCTACGATCATGGAAACAGCGTACCGGGCTTTATCCAGATCCCCGGTCTTGAGGGCATCGTACACTTTACGGCTCTCGGCGGCCAGAGACTTGGTGGCCAGCAGCTGGTAGCTGATCACGCTCTCCACCGCCAGGGACAGCCAGGGGCTGACCAGCCAGCACCCCCACAGCAGCAGCACCGTCAGGCCGGTGGGGATGAACAGGGTGAGAAGCACCAGCACCACGCCCCCTGCCAGCTCACCGCCGTGAGACCTGGGGAAAATCTTCCGCAGTCCCTTCTCCAGCACGGAGATGAGGGCGCCGATGGCCCGCACCGGGTGGGGGGCCCAGTGGGGGTCCCCCAGCAGCAGGTCCAGGCAGAAGCCAATGAGCAGCGCCGTCAAATGACTGATCCACCAACTCATCCCTTGTACTCCTCCAGCACCGTCAGTTCCAGGGTATCCGGGTCCAGGGCCATACGGAAGCCACCGCAGTTGGGGCACATCCAGCCGTAATACTCCCGCTCCGGGCGGCCATACTTGGACAGCAGGCCCATCAGCGCCCCGCCGTGGGACACCACGCCCACCCGCTCAAAGCCGCGGGCAGCGGCATCCCTGGCCAGCTTCCCCAGGCCGATGGATACCCGCTCCACCACCTGCTCGGCGGTCTCCCCTACCGGCATAGCAGCAAAGTTCAAACGGTCGCCCTGGCCGATCCAGGCCTGATACAGGGGATCGTCCTTCAGCTCCTCGTGGTTTTTCCCCTCAAAGGGGCCGAAGTCGGTCTCCCGCAGCTCTTCGATCACGGTGGTCTCCACCCCCGGCCACAGCAGCTCTGCCGTCTGGCGGCACCGCATCAGGGGGGAGCGGTAGATGTGCTCCACATAGGGCAGGGTGGGCCCCACTTTACGGGCCAGCTCCTCCCCCTGGGGGGTGAGCGGTACATCCAAAGTGCCCACAAAGCGCTTCTCCAGGTTGCCCTGGGTGGTTCCGTGCCGAATGAGGATCAGTTCCATGGTTTGTCTCCTTTCAGGGTCATGGGCAGGCCGCAGAAAATGCGCTCCACACGCTCCGCCCGCTTAGCCAGGCGGCAGCACAGCCGACCCACATCCTCTCGCCAGGCCCGCTGGGCCGGGTCGATGGGTACCACGCCGCAGCCCACCTCATCGCAGATGAGGATCAGGTCGGGATTGGCGGTCAGCAGCTCCTCCTCGTCCAGGTGAGGCCACTGCTCCAGGCCGTCAAAGACGGGCTTGGTTCTGGCTTCCTCCGGGGTATGGGCCACCTGGTCTGGGGTATATCCGGTTTTTTGCAGCACATAGTCCAGTTTTCCCTGGCCCGCACCGCCAACGATGAGTATCATACCAACACCTCGATTTTCTGGACCACAGCCACCATCAGCACCATGCCCAGCTCGCAGATCTGGAGGAAGAAGCCAGCCAGATCGCCGGTGACGCCTCCAAACTGCCGCTGGCTCATGACCCGATAGTACAGGCAGGCCAGTCCTGCCCCCAGCAGGGCGGCGCCGCCGGTCCACAGGTCCAGCCACAGCATGGCGGCCACGCAGGCCACCACCCAGATCACCATGACGCCACGGGCCTTGGCGGTATCCATGGTGTCGGTAAAGGTGGCCAGCAGGCCGGTGCCCCGGGCGTTGGGCAGGGTAACGGCAAAGAGACCGGACAGGCTGCGGGAGAGCACCGGCCCCAACGCCAGCACCAATGCGGCCCGCCCCGCTGCCGCCACCTCACTCCAGCAGGCGAAAAATACCAGCAGGTAGAGCCCGCAGCAGATGATGGCAAAGGCCCCGGTGTGGGAATCCTTCAAGATCTCCAGCTTGCGCTCCCTGGTCTGGTGGGAGGACAGGGCGTCGCAGGTGTCGCAGAAGCCGTCCAGATGGATACCGCCACTGAGGGCGATGGGGATGAGCAAGGCGAAGGCGGCGAAGAAGAGGGGGCCGAAGCCCAGGTACCGGGCCAGGGCCATCCAGCCGTACAGCACCGCACCGATAACCGCTCCCACCAGAGGGAAGAAGCACAGGGCCCAGGACAGGGCCTTCTTTTCCCAGTCCACCCGGGGCATAGGCACTTTGGAGTACATGGCAAAGGCAATGATGAGACTTTTCACGCACGTTCTCCTTTCCACGCCACGGGGATGCCGCACACCACTTCGTAGACCTGTCCCGCCAGGGCGGCTACCCGGCGATTCAGTTCCCCCAGCACCGACAGATAGTCCAGGGTGACGGGGTCGTAATCCATGCCGTCGGAAAAGAGCTCGTTGGTGACCACCACCAGCAGCTCCGCCTGCTCCGCCGCCCGGCGGATGCCGGAGAGCACCCGGTCCAGAGTGCCGTCCTTTCCGTCGGGGGAAAAGTACTCGTTGGCGCACAGGTTGGACAGATCCTCCAGCAGCGCGGCGCAGCCGGGAGGCAATATGATATCCGCCAGATTGGTGGGACATTCCACCGTCTCAAAGCCCTTACCGGCCCGCATCTGCCGGTGGCGCTCCACCCGGCGGACGCTCTCGGCGTCCCACACCTGCATGGTGGCCAGGTAGATCCGCTTTTCCAGGCCGGAGGAGGTCACCAGAGATTCGGCAAATTCCGACTTCCCGCTGGCCGAGCCGCCGGAGACTAAGATCAGCATAACGCATTCTCCATTTCGTAGGGACGGCCTTTATGGTCGCCCGCCTCAGCTCAGGGGCTGGTAGGCCTCAATGTCCACGGCCTCAAAGGTGGCCATCTCCCGGTACACCGCCAGGCCCATGTCCAGCAGGGGCATCACCGCCACCGCGCCGGTGCCCTCTCCCAGCCGCATACCAGCGTAGAGGAAGGGCTCCAGACCCAGCTCGCCCAGCACCAGCTTACTGGCCGGCTCGTCGGAGGCGTGGGAACCCAGCATATAATCCTTGCAGGTGGGACAGATCCGCACAGCAATGAGGGCGGCCACCGAGGAGATAAAGCCGTCCACCAGCACCGGCACATGGCATATGGCCCCGCCCAGGAACACACCCGCCAGGCCCGCCAGATCCAGGCCGCCCACCTTGTGGAGCACGTCGATGGGATCACTGGGGTCGGGCTGATTGACGGCGATGCCCCGCTCAATGGCGTGGATCTTCCGCACCAGGCCCTCGCTGGACAGGCCGGCGCCCCGGCCGGTCATGACCTCCGGCTCTTTATTCAAAAATACAGCGGCCACGGCGGAGGATGTGGTGGTGTTGCCAATGCCCATCTCGCCGGTGCCCAGCAGTTTGACGCCGCCGTCACACAGCTCTCGGGCCACTTCCACACCCACCAGCACGGCCCGCTCGGCCTCCTCCCGGGTCATGGCGGGGCCCTGGGACAGGTTGGCGGTGCCCCGGCGGATGTTTCTCTGCAAGATCCTCTCTCCATGGAGGGGGGTGGCCACGCCGATATCCACCGGCACGATCTCCACCCCGGCGGCCCGGCCCATGGCGCACACACTGGTGTCACCGGTGGACATATTCTCCGCCACGATGGCGGTAACCTCCTGCCCGGTCTGAGTGACTCCGTCAGCCACCACGCCGTTGTCGGCACACATCACCACCACCGCCCGCTTGGAGATGTCCACATTGGGGGTGCCGGTGATGGCCGCCATGCGGATTACCGCGCTCTCCAGGGCGCCCAGACTGCCCAGGGGCTTGGCGATGGAGTCCCAGCGGGCCTTGGCCTGTGCCGCCGCGTTCTGATCGGCGGGGGTAATGGAACGGACCACTTCTTCCAGTGTCATAGCGATTCCTCCTTGTAGCGGCGGGCCGCCGCCACGAAATTGCGGGCCATCTCAGGTCTGGCCCAGAAATGAAAGTGGGGAAAACCGGCGTACAGCGTAGGTGCATGAACACCGCAGTCCCACCCGCGATTGCTCAACGGCTTCTGGGCCCGGAAGCTGTCGCCGGGGTGCTGGCTGTCCCAGTAGTGGAACTCGTGGGCGGGCAGCTCTTCCCCCGCCTGACACAGCAGGCCGTCGGTCCGGGCGGTGAGGGTCACATAGCCGAACCGGCCCAGCTTGCCGGTATTCCAGGCCCTGCCGGGGATCACCCCCGCCATGGGCCAGTCTGTTCCGTTGGTATCTTCCAGCATCTCGTGGAGGTAGAGGAAGCCGCCGCACTCGGCCACGGTGGGCAGGCCACCCGCCATCGCGTCCCGGATGGCGGCCAACATGGCGGTATTTTGGCTCAGCTGCTCTGCCAGCAGCTCCGGGTAGCCGCCCCCCAGGTAGAGGCCGCAAGTGCCTTCCGGCAGAGCCTGGTCCTCCAGAGGGGAGAACTCCACCAGCCTGGCTCCCAGCTTCTCCAGCAGCTCCAGGCCGTCGGCATAGTAGAAGCAGAATGCCTTGTCACGGGCTACCGCGATGACCGGCGTACCCTCTACCGGCTCCGGCAGGTCCAGAGGCCCGGCGTCCAGGTCGGGGGCGGAGGCGGCCAGGGCCAGCAGGCCGTCCAGATCCATGGTTTGCTCCGCCTGGGCGGCCAGCTTGTGGAGCTTCTCCTTCAGGCCCGCCACCTCGTCGGCGGTGACCAGGCCCAGGTGGCGGCTCTCCAACGCGCAGTCAGGCAGGCTGGGCAGGAAGCCGTACACCGTGACGCCGGTCTCGGCCTCAATGCACTCCTTTAGCCGGGGGTAGAGCATAGGGGACACCCGGTTCAAGATAACGCCCTGGATGCCGCTGTCCGGCCGGAAGGTTTTCAGGCCGTGGACCACGGCGGACAGAGTGAGGGCGCTTCCCCGGCCATCCACCACCAGCACCGCCGGGGTGCGGGTGGCTTTGGCCAGATGGTAGGCGCTGGCCTCATGGCTCATGGCGATGCCGTCGTAGTAGCCCATGACTCCCTCGATGAGGGCCAGGCCGGACCCCACGCTGTTGTGCTCCAGCAGGGACCGGGTGCGGTCCTCCCCCAGGAAGAACAGATCCAGGTTGCGGCTCTTGGCCCCGATAACCTTGCTGTGGAACATGGGGTCAATGTAGTCGGGGCCGCACTTGAAGGCCACGGGATTGATTCTTCGATCCATCAGGGCCTGCAAAAGGGCGCAGGTAACCGTGGTCTTGCCCCCTCCGCTGGCGGGGGCGCACAGCAGCAGCCGGGGGGTACTCATGCGCGTCCCTCCCCGGAGAAGATCCACACCGGATTTTGGGCGTCCATGAGATGATACCGGCCCGCCTGCCGGGTGCGGGTGGCGGACACCTGCACCATATCAGCCCCCTCCAAGGGGGCGAAGAGCCGGGCGGCCTCGGCCACCGTCTCCAGGGTAACGGCGGTACACACCACCCGGGCGGCGGGATTTTTCCGGAAGATGATATTTAAAATCTCCTCCAGCTCACCAGAGGTACCCCCCAGAAAGACCCGGTCAGGGGCGGGCAGGTCCTCCAACGCCGCTGGAGCGGTGCCGGGCACCACCACCAGATTGCTTGTGTGGAACCGGGCCTTGTTCTCTTCCAGCAGGGCCACAGCCTCTTCCTTCTTCTCCACGGCGTACACCTGCCCGGCGGGGCAGGCCAGGGCGCACTCCACCGACACCGAGCCGGTGCCGGCCCCCACGTCCCACACCACATGGTGCTCCTCCAGCCGCAGCTTGGAGATGGCCAGGGTGCGCACCTCCTCCTTGGTCATGGGCACGTCCCCCCGGAGGAAAGCGCCGTCGGGCAGGCCGGGGGAGTTGAAGGGCCGCACCACCGGGTCGGGGTTCTCGGCCAGCACCACCGACAGGTCGGCAAAGGACTGCTCCGCCAGCTCCGCCGCGGTGCCGGTGACCACCCGCTCGTCGGGGTAGCTCAGCCGCTCTCCCACCGAGACGGTAACATCGCCCAGACCACGCCGGGTCAGCTCCTTGCAGATGTCCTCCGCCTTGGTGGCTCCGCCGGTAAGGGCAAAGGTACGGCTGTTGCGCTGGATCTCCCCCACCACGTTGTGGCTGCGGCCATGGGCGCTGACGATCTTCACGTCCTGCCAGCTGGTGTGCAGCTTGGCGCAGAAGTAGCTGAGGGAGGAGATGCCGGGAATGGTAATGACCTCGTGATTACCCAGCAGGGCCCACAGGCGCTTGGCTCCGCTGTAGAAGCCGGTGTCCCCGGACAGGAGCACCCCGATGGGGCCCTCCTGCTGCTTTTCGATGTATTCAGCGATATCGCTTCCGGCGATGAGAGGGACGCAGCTGTGGCTCTCCTGGAAGGGCTCCAGCAGCCGGGGAGCGCCCACCAGGGTGGAGCACTCCTTGACGGTCTCCAGCGCCCACACCGTCATGGTCTCGGGGGCGCCCATGCCCATGCCGATGAGATAGACTTTCATGCTTCTCCCTCCCGCAGCAGCTTTTCCTTACATTCCTCCAGGGTCAGGCCAGTCTCGGCCCGGGGCCGCTCCACCACCAGCAGCGCGCACCCCGCCTCACGGGCGGCCTCCGCCTTCTCCCGGAACCCGCCGTAACCCCCGGTGTCCTTGGTCACCAGAGTCTTGATGTGATATTGCTTCAGCAGGGCCACATTCAGCTCCTTGGAGAAGGGGCCCTGCATACAGATGATGTTTTTGGGCGGAAAGCCCAGCTTCAGGCAGCGGTCCAGGGAGTCCGCCATGGGCAGTACCCGGGGATAGCACCGCTCTACCAGGCCGGGCCTGGCAAAGGCGTCCAGCTCCTTGCTGCCGGTGGTGAGCAGCACATTACCCGGCAACCGCTCCAGCATATACGCCGCCCCGGCCATGTCTCCCGCCTTGTGGCACAGATCCTCGCCGTCGGACTGGCGCACCAGCCGCAGGAGGGGCAGACCGGCCCCTTCCGCCGCCGCCTTGATGTTGGCGGTCACCTCCACGGCGTAGGGGTGGGTAGCATCCACCACATGGGTGAAGGGGCGGGAGGCCATCAGAGCCTCCATCTCCCCCCGGTCCATCCGGCCCACATGGGCCTCCGCCTGGGGGGGGAGCAGGGTCTCGCCGTAGTCGGTGGCCACGCACACCAGGGTGGGGATCTTCTGACCCAGCAGCCACTGGGCCAACTCTCTCCCCTCGCCGGTGCCGCCGAAGAGCAGGATGTTCATCTTATTCCCCCCGCTGGAGGTAGCCCCGGGGGGTTACCATCTTACCGCCCAGCACCTTGGTTTGGCTGTTGCCGATGAACACGGTGGTGAACATATCCACCTGGGTGTCCCGCAGCTGGGCCAGGGTGAGGAGCTTGCCCTCCTCCCCTTCCCGGCCGATGTTGCGGACGGTGCCGCACACGGTGTTGGGGTCCTTGTCCCGCAGCAGGATGTCGCAGGCCCGCTGCAAATAGTCGGGCCGGTTCCGGCTGGAGGGGTTGTAGAGGCAGATCATGAAGTCCGCTTGGGCGGCAGCACTCAAACGCTTCTCGATCTTCTCCCAGGGGGTGAGCAGATCGGACAGGGAGATCACCGCGAAGTCGTGGGTCAAAGGAGCGCCCAGCACGGCGGCGCCGCCGCAGGCGGCGGTGATGCCGGGCACCACTTCGATCTCGATGGGCTCATAGTCCTGGGCCACCTCGTAGATGAGCCCCGCCATGCCGTACACGCCGGAGTCGCCGGAGCACACCACCGCCACGTCCTTGCCGGTGAGGGCGGCCTCCACGGCAGCCCGGCAGCGGTCCACCTCCCGGCGCATCCCGGTGGACAGCACCTCTTTCTCCGGGAAATCCGGCTTGACCAGCTCGATATAGGCGGTATAGCCCACGATCAGGTCGCACCCTTCCAAAGCGGCCCGGGCCCGCCCGGTGAGGTCGGCGCCTCCGCCGGGGCCCAGTCCGATGACAGTTACTTTTTTCATAGGATCTTCCTTCCCGCCACCGCCACGGTGACGCCGTTTTTTGCCTGCTTGGGCACCAGAATAGTCCCTCCGGCACACACTGCCGCCCGCTCGCACACGTTGTCCACCCCGGTGATATGGGCCACAAAGGCAGACGGGGTGAATATTCCCTCCGCCTGCTCCAGCTCCGCCGCCGAAAAGACGGACAGGGGCAGGTTATGGGCGGCACAGAAGGCCAGCAGGCCGGGCTCGTTTTCTTTCAGATCAATGGTGGCCACCTGGGCCATCGCCTGGGCTTCATAGCCGGACATGGCCTCATCCGCCGCCGCCTGGATGGTCTCCATGGGAGTTCCTCTCCGGCAGCCAATGCCCAGGACCAGCCCCTTAGGGGCCAGCCGCAGGGTGCGGGAAAAGGGTCCCTTTCCTTTCCGATAGGTGACCCACACCCCCAGCTCCGCATGGTCCCCGGTCAGCCCCTCCGGGCAGGGGTGGCCGAAGTCGCTGACAAAGCCCACCGGCTTCCCCTCCAGCAGGGCGGCGGACACCTCTTTTGCCAGCACCCGGTCGGTAATGACCATGTCCCGCTCCCTGGCCCACACGTCCACGGCGAACAGGCCGTTGACGTCGGTGGCGGTGGACACTGCCGCCTGACCAACCGTGAGGGCGGCCACTTTGATGGCTAACTCGTTGGCCCCGCCCACATGGCCGGACAGCAGGGGGATGACGAACCGTCCAGCCTCGTCCACGCTTACCACGGCGGGGTCGGTAAACTTATCCTTCACATAGGGAGCAATGGCCCGAACGGCGATGCCCGCCGCCCCTATAAAGATGAGGGCATCCTCCTCGGTCCAGGCTTTGGCGGTCCAGCCCTCCAGGCTGTCGTAGGCCTCCGCTCCCACCTCGGGGGCGAACCGGGCGGGCACATGGAGGGTGGCCTCCAAGGCGTCGGCCAGGGTACGGCCCAAGACCGCCCCCCGCCGGGTAAAGGCGATGATGGCCGCCGTCACTTGCTGGCCTCCCGAAATTCATGGGTAAAGGTGGGGTCGTACAGCTTGGACCGCTGGTAATCGTTCCCCAGAAAATAACCGATGGTAATGAGGGCCGTCTTGGTTACATGGTTCTCCTTGGCGGCTTTGGCCAGAGTGGACACAGTGCAGCGGTACACCTTCTCCTCCGGCCAGGTGGCCTTGTACACAATGGCCGCTGGGGTATCGGGAGAATAGCCCCCCGCCATCAGCTCCTCCTCCACCTGCTCCAGCAGGCCGGTGGACAGGAAGAGCACCATGGTACAGCCATGGGAGGCCATCTTCCGCAGCTGCTCCCCCTCGGGCACAGGAGTGCGTCCCGCCATACGGGTAATGATAACCGACTGTGATACGTCAGGCAGAGTATACTCCGCGCAGAGGGCTGCGGCGGCTCCCGAGAAGGAGGACACGCCGGGAGTCACGTCGTAGGAGATGCCCAGCTGATCCAGCTCATCCATCTGCTCCCGGTGGGCGCCGTACAGAGAGGGATCGCCGGTGTGGAGCCGGGCGGTGGTGCCCCCTCTGGCCTCGGTCTCCTTCATCACCTCGATGACCTCTTCCAGGGTCATCTTGGCGCTGTCATAGACCTGGCAGCCCTCCTTTTTATAATCCAGCAGGGCGGGGTTCACCAGGGAACCGGCATAGATGATGACATCCGCCTCCCCCAGCAGCTTAGCTCCCCGCACGGTGATGAGATCGGCCCCACCGGGGCCCGCGCCGATGAAATGTACCATAATCGAAACTCCTATCTGTATCGGCGGACGGCCGTAAAAGTCGCCCCTACGATTGATGTTGATGCAGAGCCAGCAAGTTGTCAGCCCCTGTTGTCTTTCCCAGCAGTCCGTACTGGTTGGAGAAGAACACCGCCGCGATGGCCAGGTCCGGCCCGGCCCGGTGGCGTAATACCTCCTCCAGGGCTTGTGCGATGGAGGCCATCACCGGCTCCAGCAGCCCGGCCTCCTTCAGCAGCTCCACCCCGGCATCGGTGGTAGGGCAGGCAAAGAGGGCTTTCAGCAGCGCCGGGCTCCCGCCCGCCAGGGCAGCGTGGGCGGTGAGGGTCTCCCGCCGGCCATCGGCCACCTTGGAGTGGGTGTTCATGTTCCCCGCCGCCACTTTAATCAGCTTGCCCAGGTGGCCCACCAGCAGGAAGGATCGGAAGCCCAGCCCGGCAGCGTGGTCGATGGCGTGGCCGATATAATTGCTGCAGGTGCAGCGGTGGGTCAGGTCCAGCCCCAGGTTCCCCTCCGCAAAGGAATCCCCGTAGTTGCCGGGGGTAACCAGCAGATCGGTCACGCCTGCGGCTTTGGCTATATCCTGCTCCAGGTAGAGGGAGTCAATGAGGGCGGCCTCGCTCATGGGGCGGACGATGCCGCTGGTACCCAGGATGGAGATGCCCCCTTCAATACCCAGCCGGGGGTTGAAGGTGTGGGCGGCCAGGGCCTCCCCCTCCGGCACCGAAATGGTAATGGACAGCCCGCCGGTATAGCCCGCCCTGGCCATCTCCTCCTCCGCCTGGTGCCGGATCATCCGCCGGGGGGTGGAGTTGATGGCAGCTGCGCCTACCGGCTGGTCCAGTCCGGGCCGGGTCACCCGGCCCACGCCGGTACCGCCGTCGATGATAATGCCGGGGGCGCCGGTTTTTTCCGCCCGGGCAAAAATCAGGGTACCGTTTGTCACATCCGGGTCGTCCCCGCCGTCCTTCCGGACGGCACAGCTGGCCCAGCCGGTTCCGGCGGACTGCTCCAGCAGTTCAGCCTCCACCGTGATCCCCGCAGGGGTATCCACCCGCACCGCGGGCAAAGCCTCCCCGGTAAGCAGCAGCCGGACCGCCCCGGCTGTAGCGGCGGCGGCACAAGTGCCGGTGGTATAGCCGCAGCGCAGCTGCTTGTTCCCCACCGGGATATACAGTTCCAGCACCAGACCGCCTCCTTCGACACAAAAAGGCCCTCCCCAGCTTTGGGGAGGGCCTTTTTCAATGAAAAAATGCCGCACCTCTCCACCTCAGAGCTACGCAATACGGTATCCCTGCAGCGGGTCTCCTGGCTTGCGTTTCCTCCTCCGGCGCACCTTCTCAGCCCCACGGGCCAATGGTATTTGCGCCTTCGTCCACGCTTACAGTAGAGGTAAGACTGCGCCGGATTTGCACCGGCTTCCCCTTTCGCGGCACTGCCACAACTGCGGATACGATTCAATTCTCCGCTCATTATATCAGGACGCAGAGGAAAAGTAAAGGTAATTTCTTGTCATATGAGCGCACAGGGCGGTTCCCATACCATGACAAAATTGGTCAATTTGACCCCATGGCGTTCCACCTGCTGCTCCCGCTCCACCCGCCAGCCCCGGCGCTCAAAGAAGGGCCGGGCGGTGAGAGAAGCATGGGTCAGCCGGGCGCCGGGCAGGCCGTCGCACAGGGCGGCGGCAATCCCCCGACGCTGATAGTCCCTGTGTACATAGAGCCGGTCCAGATAGCCGCCGTCGGCCAGGTCGGCAAAGCCCACAATGACGCCGTCCCACTCCGCCACCAAAGTGGTGTGGGCCTGAAAGGAGGCATCCCAGGCCGCCAGATCCACCTGGCCATCGGCCCAGGCATCCAGCTGTTGCGGGGTATAATCCCGCCCGCACACCCCATGGACCGTCTGATAAAAGAGTTCCGCCAGAATGGGGCAGTCCGACGGGCGATAGGGACGCACCGTCAAACTCATGTGCGGTGCCGCAGGTGTCTGGCCTTGTCCCACAGCAGAGCGCCGTACTGGCATACCTTCAGCAGCACGTTCATTACCGGGTAGGACAGGCCCAGGAACACCACCAGTACCAGGAAGGACTGAATGGTCAGCTGGCTCAGGCCAAAGCTGGCGCCAAACCAGATAATGGCCACCGCGGAGGAGGCAGACATGGCGATCATCAGTACCCGCCGCTTCCAATCGAAGGGCTTACACACCTGATAGAGCACCAGCAGGCCGATGACCACCAGCAGAATGGTGGACATGGTGGACAACTCGTTGGTGGTGAAACCGAAGGCCAGATAGAAGGCCTCCAGCCCCAGCACGATAATCAGGTCGGTAAGGCCGCCTGGCAGGGCCGCCCGGAACACATTGGTGAGGAATTTTCCCTTCACCAGGGCGTGGTTGGGCTCCAGAGCCAGGAAGAGGGAGGGCACGCCGATGGTGACGGCGCTGAGGAAGGAGATCTGCAGCGGGGTCACCGGGTAGGGGAAGGTGGCAAACAGAGAGATGATGGACAGGAAAAAGGAGAAGATGTTTTTCACCAGATAGAGGGCGGCGGCACGCTGGATGTTGTTGATGACCCGACGGCCTTCCGCCACCACCTTGGGCATGGCGGCAAAGTCGGAGTTAAGGAGCACCAGCTGAGCGGCGTGGCAGGCGGCCTCCGCACCGGAGGCCATGGCAATGCCGCAGTCGGCGTCCTTCAGGGCCAGTACGTCGTTGACGCCGTCGCCGGTCATGGCCACGGTGTGGCCCGCCCGCTGAAGGGCCTGGACCAGCTTGCGCTTCTGGTCGGGAGTGACCCGGCCGAACACGGTAAACTCCCGCACCGCCCGGTCCATGTCGGCATCGGAGTGGAGGGTGGCGGCGTCCACATAGCGGTCCGCCCCCTGGATGCCCGCCTGACGGGCCACCTCGGCCACCGTCACCGGGTTATCGCCGGAAATGACCTTAACGGCCACCTTCTGCTCGGCAAAGAACTGGAAGGTCTTGGGTGCCGATTCCCGCACCCGGTTGGACAGCAGTACCAGGGCCATGGGGCACACCCGCCGGGGGTCCAGCCCCTTCTGGTCGGGCATCCCCTGGTATTCGGCAGCCAGCAGCACCCGGTAGCCCTTGGCGGACCAGGGGTCCACCTGCTCCTTCAGATCCCCGTACCGGGGCCCCAGGATGAACTCGGGAGCGCCCACCAGATAAGCGCCGTGGCCGGGAAAGACGGCGGCGCTCCACTTGGTGGCGGAGGTGAAGGGGATGGCCTTTTCCGCGTGCCAGGCCGACCGGCCGTGGAACTTCTTCTGCATGGCCCGGGCAGTATCGTTGTCCGCCTCGGAAACCTGATAAAAGGCGTTGAGGATCTCGGTGACCTCGGTCTCGGCGTACTTTTCCGGGTCCAGGTACACCACCTCGCCCACCTCCATCCGGGGCTCAGTGATGGTGCCTGTCTTGTCCACGCACAGCACGTCCACCCGTGCCAGGGTCTCGATACAGTTCATATCCTGGGCCAGCACCTTGCCCTGGGCCAGCCGGATCATGCTCACCGCCAGAGCCACGCTGGTCAGCAGGTAGAGGCCCTCGGGGATCATGCCGATGAGGGCGGCCACTGTGGACACCACCGTCTCCTGGAAGGTGCGGCCCACAATAAAATATTCCTTGGCAAAGAGGGCAATGCCGATGGGGATGAGCAGGATACCGATGACCCGGATCAGCTTGTCCAGAGAGGACATCATCTCGCTCTTGCCCACAGTGACGTCCTTTTTGGCCTCCAGGGTAAGGCGGGCGGCGTAGGAGTCGGCCCCCACCCGGTCCAGCCGGGCCCGGCAGCGTCCCGCCACCACAAAGGAACCGGAAAGCAGGGCGTCTCCCGGCCGCTTGACGATGGCGTCGGCCTCGCCGGTAATGAGGGCCTCGTTGACCTGGACCTGACCGGCCAGCACCGTGGCGTCGGCGGGGATCTGGTCGCCGGAGGCCAGCTCCGCCACGTCGTCCCGCACCAGATGGGCGGCGGGCACCGAGCCCAGCTGTCCCTCCCGCACCACGTTGGCCCGGGGGGCGGCCAGCAGGTTGAGCTTGTCGATGGTCTGCTTGGAGCGCAGCTGCTGCAAAATGCCGATGCCGGTGTTGGCCATGGCGATGAGCAGGAACAAAAGGTCCTCCACCGATCCCACAAAGATCAGCAGAGCAGCCAGCACCACAAAGATGAAGTTGAAGAAGGTAAAGACGTTGGCCCGCACGATCTGCCCCACGGTCTTGGTGGGGGATTCCACCGGATCGTTGGCCCAGCCGTTCTGCTGGCGCTCCCGCACCTGGGCCATGGTCAGGCCCAGATTGGGATCGGCGCTCACCCGGGGCACATCCCGCCGGGGACGGGGGACAGCCTGAGGAGATGGATGCTGTTTCTGCTTGCCTTTCATGTAGTCGCCCTCAATACTGTAAATTCCGTCCTCAGGACGGACAATTTCCAAAATCTTGTCACATTATAGCCGATTTTTTCAGCGCATACAAGGCCGCCGGATAAATCTTAACCAATTCTCCACAATTTCTTAAGTCAGGGGCATGGAGCCCCTCCTTCTCCGCTATACTGGAATCAAAGGAGGGGTATCCATGGAGCCCATTTCAGACAAGATGCAGGTCCTGCTCCGGCTGGCGCTGTGCGGCGGCGGAGCCGCCCTGCTGTACGCGGGCGCTCTCAAGCTGCCCGCTCTGGCCGACCGCCGCCCCTGGCTGGAGGAGCACCGGCTCCAGGTCATAGCCCTGGGAGCGGCAGGGCTGTTCGGCCTGTCCCTGCTGGCCTTTCCCCGTCCGGCGGCGGGAGAGGAAGAGGAACCGCCCGACTGCTGCGACGGCTACGAGCCGGTGGAGTAAGCCGCCCCAAAAGCACAGGGCCCGCCGGAGGGCGGGCCCTGTTTGGGTTTATCGGAAAAGGGGCAGCAGGGCCGCGCCGATGATACCGGCGTCGTTGCCCAGAGCCGCCCGCACCAGCCGGGTACGGTGGACGCTGTTGCGGGCGTAGTCCTCCCGATTCAGGATGTAGCGCACGGGAGCCATCAGCGTCTCCCCCTGGGCGGAGGGTCCACCGCCGATGCAGAACACTTCCGGCTGGAAGATGTTCACCAGGCTGGCCACACCGCAGCCCAGGTAATCCACATACTCATCGATGACCTTTCCGGCGGCCGCGTCGCCCAGGGCGGCGGCGTCAAAGGGGGTGCGGCCGTTGACCGCCTCCAGAGTGCCCGCCAACTCCCACAGCTTGGAGTCGGGGTGTTCCTCCATGACCTCACGGGTCCGTTTGATGAGGGCGGTAGCGGAGCAGTAGGCTTCAAAGCAGCCCTTCCGGCCGCAGGTACACAGCCGGCCGTCGTGCTCAATGACAAAGTGGCCCACTTCCATGCCGGCGTAGTTGAAGCCAGTATACAGCTTGCCGTTGAGGACAGCGCCGCCGCCCACACCGGTACCCAGGGTAATGGCGATCATGGACTGGCTGCCCTTGCCGGCGCCGGCGGCAAATTCGCCCAGAGCGGCGGCATTGGCGTCGTTCTCCAGGTAGATCTTTTTGTTCAGCCGCTCCTCCATCAGGGCGGTGAGGGGCACATTGGAAAAGTCCAGGTTGGACCAGAACCGGATCACGCCGGTATCAGGCTCAATGGTACCAGGGGAACCAATGCCCACCGACTCAATATCATCCATGGACAGGCCCACCTGCTCCACCGCCGCCCGGGAGGCTGCCGCCATCTGATCGGCTACCTGTTCCGCCGGCACACCCCGGGGGGTTGGCAGACTGACCTTGCCCAAGAGTTCACCGTTTTCAGTCACCACAGCGGCAGCCACGTTGGTGCCGCCCAGATCGATCCCCAAATAGTACATCATCCCGCCTCCTTTGTTCTTCTCCCTGATTATAATGCACCCGGCCCGGCGGCACAAGAGGAAAAAACGGCGTCCATAGGACGCCGTTTTTCAGGTCACGATAGGCCCCCGGGCCTGCTTAGGGTAAGGGGTGGAATCCTCCATTCTCCGCTGGCGGCGGGTCCGCAGATGGACCGCCAGCGCGACAATGGCGCTGATCACCAGGAAGGAGTAGAAGCTGATGCCCCGGGACACCAGCACGGCAGGCGTCACCAGGCTGGAACCGAAGAAGAGGGCCATGGCGGTCACAAAGCCGCCCTCAGAGGCGCCCACGGCGCCGGGCAGCGGCAGATTGGCCACCGCCAGGGTCACCAGCGCCTGGGTGGCGATGATCTCCAGCGGACTGGCACCCGACAGGCCGAAGGCGTAATATACCGCCACAGGAACGGAGAAGAGCGCGGTGAGCTGGACGATGGTGATGAGCACCAGGCCCACCATCATGCCCGGATTCTGTTTGACGCACTGGGCACCCTTGTGGTACTCTTCCATCTGCTTCTCCAGCCGCTGGCGGGCCTTGTCCCCATTGCGGATGATGCGCACCTTCACCAGCAGCTTGAGCACGCCGCCGGTAAGCTTGCGGGCAGCGTTGGGCAGGAACATGAGGGAGAGCATTCCCACCGTCAGGCTTCCGTTGACCACCACACCGTAGAGCAGCAGCAGTCCCAGACCGCTCCCCAGATTCTGCACCAGATAAAAGTGGGTCAGGGCCGCCGCCAGAGCATAGACGATGACCACCGCCTGATAACACACCGCGATGAGCATCATATTCAGCGCGCCGTGGGCCGCCGGGATATTGTCCTTGGACATATAGTAGACCTGGGCCGGCTGACCGCCAGTAGAGGAGGGGGTAATGGAACTGACATAAAAGCCCACAAAGGAATAACCCAGACAGCGGCGGTAGCGCACCTTATGGCCCAGACGCCCCAAAACGATCCTGGAACACAGGGCCTCGCTGCCCACAAACACAAACATCATACCCAGCCCCATCAGCAGCCACAGCGGATTGAGCTGCCGCAGGGTGCTGGCCAGCCGCGAGAAGGACATATCCCGGAGCAGCATATAGCCGGTAAAGGCCATGAGAGCCAGGATCAGCCCGATACCGACCAAGCTCTTCCGTTTGTCCATCAGGCGCACACCCCTTTTCCCGCAGTGAGCCGGGCCAGGATATGGGTCAGGCTCTCCTGCTCCAGCTGTTCTTTCAATGCGTGCATTTTAGCCGACATATCCGCCAGCGTATAGTCGTCATAAATCAGTTCCCGAATGGCGGTCAGGCACTCGTCGGGCTCCTTGGCCGCCACACGGCCCAGTCCCCGCTTCACCAGGAAACGGGCGTTGTTCTTCTCCTGCTCCAGGAAGGGCTCCCAGGCCAGAATGGGCAGCTCGGAGAAAATGCTCTCAAACATGGTGATGCCGCCGGGCTTGGTGAGCACCAGGTCGGCCCAGGCCATATATTCATAGACCCGGTCGGTAAAGCCGATCACCCGGATGTTCTCATATTTGTTGACCAGCCGGTCGTACAGCTTCTGGTTGCGGCCGGTAATGATGGTGGTATGTACGCCGGGCATGGTGTCCAGCGCCTCATAGAAGGAATCCTTCCGGGGCATCATGCCCAGGCCGCCGCCCATAATGAGCAGGTTGCGTTCCTTTCGGTCGCCCCGGTGGACGGGCAGCTTGAACTCCGCCCGGACGGGAATACCGGTGACATAGATGATGTCCCGGTTGACCCCCTTGGCCGCCAGCCGCTCCCTGATCTCCTCGGTACCCACCAGATAGCAGTCGGTAACCCGGTGGATCCACTCGGAATGGCTGGTCAGGTCGGTGACGCAGGTCACCATGGGCAGGCTGCTCCCCGTCTCCTTCTTCCAGCGGGCCACAATGCGGGCACAGATGGGATGAGTGGCGATGATCACATCAGGCCGCTTGCGCTCGAAGAGCTCCTCCACCCGGTCGGGGCACTGCTCATCATTCAGGGGCCGTTCGTCGGAATCCTTGTTCTGGGTAAACTTATAATAAAGGTTGAACAGTCCGCTGCCCCGGGTCACCAGGACATTGAACCACTTGTACATGGACTCGGAGTTGTGGTTGGTATAGGCGATCAGGTCCATGACCTCCACCTGTGCTTCCGGGAAAGCCCGCAGCAGCTGCTGACGCAGGGACATGGAGGCCGACCAGTGGCCCATGCCGAACTTACCCGTTACGATCAGGATATTCACGCTGCTCCCTCCTCACGATACTCTTTCTCATGGTCAAGTATAGCGGGTGTTCTTTTAGAAAATCAGAGCCTGTTTCTTAAAAAGATATTAAGAAAAAGAAACAGATTGTCACTTTCCCGCCCAGACCTGCCGGGGCAGGGGCTCTTTTCCAGCGGTACACACCGCCGCCCGCCAGTCCGGACCGGCGTAGGCCCCAAAGCGCAGGCCGTCTTGTTCCCCCGTCTGTCCCGGCTCCAGCAGAGGCACGCCAATGGTCCGGGGCGCTTGACGCAGGCCGGTCCCCAGGCACTTGACCTTGGCCTCCTTCAGGGTCCACAGGGTATACAGGCTTCCCCAGTCTCCCCCCCGGTCCTGGAACCAGACAAATTCCTTCTCCGAGAGGACATAACGGGCCAATCCTGCCCGCCGGGGCCGCACCCGCTCCACATCCACCCCCAGCGGAGCCTCATCTGCCCCGCACAGGGCCAGGCCGCCGCTGTGGCTCAAGTTGAAGTGCAGGCCGGGCACATCCGGAAACCAGGGCTTCCCCGACTCCATGCGGGCCACCCGGGGCAGTTCCGTCCGGCCAAAGTTCTCCCTGATCAGACGGGCGAGCAGCGCCCAGGCGTCGCCTTCCTCCATCCGGAGCACCATCGTTGCCTGCCTCCTTCCCCAGCCATAAAAAGACGGCGAGCCCCGCCGGCCGCTTCACGGCACGGCAGGGACGCCGCAATATGCGTTTATTCATCATTATATCCGGCCGTCTCCCAATCCGCAAGTCTTTTTTACGTCATGATACCATTTTTCACAGTTTTTTCCTCTTCATTAAAAAGAAGAAGAGCCATTTACCCCTGCATTTGCTTTTACCGGTGGTTGGAGGTACAATAAGATATAATACGCATCAGACCAGACGCTCTTAAAGGCTTTTTAAACAAATTCCCGTTCCGCCCTTAAAAGACGTCTGCTATTCTTTACAGCATACGAGGTGAGCCTATGTATACCATTCTCGTCTGTGATGACGACCGCGATATTGTTTCCGCCCTGGACATCTACCTGACCAGTGAAGGTTACCGCACCGTCAAGGCCTACGACGGGCTGGAGGCCGTCAAGGCGGCGGAGGCCCAGCCGGTGGACCTGATCCTGATGGACATCATGATGCCCGGCCTGGACGGCATCCGGGCTACCGCCAAGCTGCGGGAAAAGTTTAACGTTCCCATTATCCTGCTCACCGCCAGGAGTGAGGACTCCGACAAGGTGCTGGGGCTGAACATCGGCGCCGACGACTACATCACAAAGCCCTTCAACCCCATTGAGGTCATCGCCCGGGTGAAGAGCCAGCTGCGGCGGTATACCAGCCTGGGCGGCAAAAGCGGCACCAGCGAAAACACTCAACTGCTCACCAACGGCGGCATTGTCCTGGACGACAGCGCCAAGTCGGTCACCGTGGATGGGGACCGGGTGAACCTGACTCCCCTGGAATACAATATTCTCCTTCTGCTGCTGAAAAACCCGGGCCGAGTCTTTTCCACCAGCCAGATTTACGAGCTGGTATGGAACGATCCCTCCCTGGGTTCGGAGAACACCGTGGCAGTCCATATCCGTCACCTGAGAGAAAAAATCGAGATCGATCCGGCCAACCCCAGATACATTAAAGTGGTGTGGGGGCTTGGCTACAAGATGGAAAAGCTTTGACCCATTCAAAAGGAGGGGGGAAACACCATGAAAAAACTGGGGACCCGGCTGGCGGTAAAGGCGATCGCCTTCCTTCTGGCCCTGGGCACCGGCGTTGGGGGCTTCTGGGCCACCCTGTTTATCCTCTCCCAGTGGGACACCCTGTGGACCGGCGTAGGCTACTACTCCAGCAACTCCTGCGCCCAATACATGAGCAACCACATGGTGCAGGTGGAAGAACTGGCCCGGCTGCTCCAGTATCAGGCCTGGGAAGCCCCGCTGTCCTACCTGGACCAACAGCGCCTCAGCGATCTGGAATACGCTCTGGACAGCGAGCGCACCAATTTCTGCTTTACCATCCGGCGCAATGACACCGGCGCATTGGTCTACTCCAATCTGGAGGATGGCCAGACGGTGGAGAGCAGCGTCCATACCGTCCTGCGGGATTCCATTGACGTCACCTACAACGACGGCGGCGAGCGCCGGAAGGATTACTTTGTATGGAACGGAGAAAAGCAGTTTTATCTGCTCTATGTGGTGCTGGACAACGGCACCGAGCAGCTGCTCACCCCTACCGACGCCGCCCTGGCAGCTCAATACGGCTACACCTTTAACGGAAACTCCTGGGACTACAACCAAGCCCAGGACAGCCGCCTGCTCTATATGGATCTGGCCATTGAATACGGCGTGGCCTATCCCCTGTCGGTCCACGACGAGTTCTGGGACAGCTCTCAGGATTTCAGCGAATATGCCCGGTATCTGCCCGCTCTGGCGGTGCTCACCGTGGTGCTGGACGTATCCTGTGTGCTGACCTGTGTCTTTCTGTGCCGGGTGGTGGGACGCCGTCCCGGCAGAGAGGATATCGTCCCCAGCCGGTTTGACCGTATTCCTCTGGACCTGCTGGTGCTGCTGGAACTCTGGATCATCATCCTGCTGCTGACCGGCGGCGATCCTATGGCAGTGGCCCTTAACTCCAACGGCCCGTCCACCGATGTGGTGGTGGGGCTGGCCCTCGTCTCCAGCGGGGTGGGTCTGTGTCTGCTCTCCTCCCTGCTCACCCTCATGACCCGCATCCGGACAAAAACACTGTGGACCAACACCCTGATATGGCGGCTGATCCAGGTACTGGGCCGGGCGATCCGCAACGCCGCCCACAGCTGGCCCCTGACCGGGCGGGTCATCGTGCTCTTTCTGCTCTATCTGGTGGGTACCTACCTCACCGCCCTCACCATAGTGCTTGTTCCGGTCTATCAGGGTCTGGTGCTGTGGCTGCTGTGCCGGTGGGCCATCCAGTGGCACCGGGTCCGCCAGGGCACCGACCACATTCTGGGCGCAGATCCCAGCTTTAAGATCGACACCAGGGGCCTGTACCACGACCTGGCCCAGCACGCCAAGCAGCTCAACGACCTGGGCGGCACCATTAGCCAGGCAGTGGATGAGCGCATCCGCAGCGAACGTTTCCGGGCGGAGCTCATCACCAACGTATCCCACGACCTGAAAACCCCCCTGACCTCCATTATCAACTATGTGGATCTGCTGAAAAAGCAGCCCATTGACAACCCCCAGGTCCAGTCCTATATTGAGGTACTCACCCGGAAAAGCCAGCGGCTGAAAAAGCTGACCGAGGATCTGGTGGAGGCCTCCAAAGCCTCCACCGGCACCCTGCCCGTCCATCTGGAACGGCTGGGCATGGTGCAGCTGGTCCAGCAGGCCCTGGGAGAATTTGAGGAGCGATTTACCCAGAGTAATCTGGCGGTGGTCACCCTCTACCCGGAGGAAGACGTGTGGATCATGGCGGACGGCCACCACCTGTGGCGGGTCATCGACAACCTGCTGTCCAACTGCAACAAGTATGCTCTGGAGGGCACCCGGGTCTATCTGGAAATCACCCGCCGGGATAACAGCGCCGTATTCGCGGTGAAAAACATCTCCCGGCAGCAGCTTAACATCCCCCCCGAGCAGCTGATGGAGCGTTTCGTCCGGGGAGACACCTCCCGCACCACCGACGGCTCCGGCCTGGGGCTGTCCATTGCCCGCAGCCTTACCGAGCTGCAGCACGGCCAGTTCGATCTGAGCATCGACGGCGACCTGTTCAAGGCCACCGTCACCTTCCAGCTGGCTCCCCCGCCGGAGGGGGAGGCGGAACCCCAGCTTCCTCCGCCCGCATAGCAAAAACGTCCTGCCGTTTTCACGGCAGGACGTTTTCGTTATCCGCAGGAGGAGCAGCAGTGCCCCTCCTCACAGTCGCAGGGCAGTTTAAGGGACTCGGGCACCGGCTCTCCCTTCTTCTGATAGTAGTCGGCCAGCGCCGCCTTGATGGCCTCCTCCGCCAGCACGGAACAGTGCATCTTGTGGGCGGGCAGCCCGTCCAGGGCCTCAGCCACGGCGGCGTTGGTAAGGGTCATGGCCTCGGCAATGGTCTTGCCCTTGATCATCTCAGTGGCCATAGAGGAGGTGGCGATGGCGGAACCGCAGCCGAAGGTCTTGAACTTCACGTCGGTAATAACGTCGCCGTCGATCTTCAGGTACATCTTCATGATATCGCCGCACTTGGGGTTGCCCACCTGGCCCACCCCGTCGGCGTTCTCGATCTCTCCCACGTTGCGGGGATGCTCAAAATGGTCCATCACTTTATCTGAATACAGCATTGTAGTTGCTCCTTTCCAATTACAGTTCCCAGGTGGGTTTCTGGGCTTCCTTGTCCCACACCGGGGACATCTCCCGCAGGTAGGCTACCACGGCGGGTACTTCTTTCAGGATATATTCCACGTCCTCCTCCGTATTCTCCGCTCCCAGAGAGAGCCGCAGGGACCCGTGGGCAATGGCGTGAGGCAGTCCGATGGACAGCAGCACATGGGAGGGGTCCAGAGAGGCGGAGGAGCAGGCCGAACCGGAGGAGGCACAGATCCCCCTGGCGTCCAGATGGAGCAACAGGGCCTCACCCTCCACACCTTCAAAGACAAAAGAGGCGGTGCCGGGCAGCCGCTTCACCGGGTGACCGGTGCGGCGGGAATAGGGCAGCGCGGACAGGCCGGCAATCAGCTTGTCCCGCAGAGCGGCCAGCCGGGCTGACTCCTCCGGCAGATGGTCCACCGCCTCCTTCAAAGCGGCGGCCATACCGGCGGCGCCGGGCACGTTCTCGGTGCCGGAGCGGCGGCCCTTCTCCTGTCCGCCGCCCTGGATAAGGGCGGGCAGCCGGAGGGGCTTTTTCATATACAGGGCCCCGATCCCCTTGGGTCCGCCGAACTTATGGCCGGACAGGGAGAGCAGGTCCACGTTCCACGCCTCCACATCCACCGGGATGTGGCCCACCGCCTGGACGGCGTCGGTGTGGAACAGCACCTTATGGGCTCTGGCAATGGCGCCGATCTCCGCAATAGGCTGGATGGTGCCGATCTCGTTGTTGGCGGCCATGACAGAGATCAGGATGGTATCCGGCCGGATGGCCTGTTCCAGGTTGGCGGGGTCCACCAGACCGTCCCCATCCACCGGCAGGCAGGTCACCTCATAGCCCTGCTTCTCCAACCACTGGGCAGTGTGGAGGATGGCGTGGTGTTCAATGGCGGTAGTGATGATATGGCCGGTCTTTTTGCCCTTGAGGGCCATCAGTTCGGCCACCCCCCGCAGGGCCCAGTTGTCGGCCTCAGTGCCGCCGGAGGTAAAATAAACTTCTTCCGGCTTTGCGTTCAGGCAGGCGGCCACCTGAGCCCGGGCTTCCTCCAGATGGGTCTTGCCCTCCTGGGCAAAGCGGTACAGGCTGGAGGGATTGCCATAATCCCGGGTAAAGTGGGGCAGCATGGCGGCAAGAGCGGTATCGGTAACGGCTGTAGTAGCCGCATGATCAGCGTAGACAAATTTTTCAGACATCGGTGGCTCCTTTCCGGAATCTACTTAATTCCTATCTGTTTACTAGATTATACGAAATCTCACTTTGTTTGTCAAGCAAAATCTTCCGGCCGCATTTGATTCGGCCGCTAATTAAATTTTCTTAAAGATCCTGCTTTCCCGTTGACGGTATGCGGCGAGGGTGCTATAGTGGAGTCACCAGTTCCTGTAAAGAAATCGAGGTTTCACATGGATAAGAAACTCTTCCGCAGTATCCTGCTCATTATTACATACGCAGTCCTGCTGGTTATGGTCCTGGCCCGTCTGGATGTGATCGGCGGTGTGCTGGGCACTTTACTGGCGGTCTTTAAGCCGCTGATCATCGGCTTCTGTCTGGCCTTTATCCTCAACCGGCCCTGTCAGTTCTTTTACCGGCTGTACAGCCGGGGGCTGGACAAAACACCCGCCCGGGGGGCCGCCCGCCCGCTGGCGGTGCTTACCGCCTATCTGGCCCTCATCCTCCTGATCGTGGCGTTGTTCTCCTTCGTGCTGCCCAAGCTGGTGGAGAGCATCCAGACCTTTGTGCTCAATCTGGGCGGCTACATCACCAACGCCCAGAACTCCATCAACCAGCTGCTGGAATACCTGCACCTGGACATGGAGCAGCTGGACCTGTCCAGCCTGAACACCACCCTGGAGGGTGTGCTCAAAAACGCCCTGAACATCCTGTCCAACCTGGGTCCCCGGTTGGTGGAGTTCACCACCGGTCTGGTCTCCATTCTGGTCACCGGCGTGCTGGCCCTGGTCTTTTCCATCTATATGCTTTCCGGCCGGGACAAACTGCTGGGCCAGTGCCGGCGGCTGCTGAAGGCCTATGTTCCCGCCAAGGTGGCCGGCCCCATCTCGGACGTGGTCTCCCTCACCGCCGCCACCTTCACCAAATTTGTTACCGGTCAATGTATCGAGGCCTGTATCCTGGGCAGCCTGTGTTCCCTGGGAATGCTCTTTATCCAGCCGGATTACGCCCCCCTCATCGGCGTCACGGTGGGAGCCTCCGCCCTCATCCCGGTAGCGGGCGCCTACATCGGCGCCATCGTATCCGCCATCCTGCTGCTGATGGTCTCCCCGCTGAAGGCCTTTATTTTCGTGATTTTCCTTATTATCCTCCAGCAGGTGGAGGGCAATGTGATCTATCCCCGGGTGGTGGGTACCTCCCTGGGACTGCCCGGCATCTGGGTGCTGGCCGCCGTTACCGTGGGCGGCAGCCTGCTGGGCCTGGTGGGTGTGCTCATCAGCGTGCCCATCGCCTCGGTGATCTACACCCTGCTCCGCCGGGACATCCACAAGCGCCTGGGACCCCCGGACCAGGCCTGAAAACCATAAAAAAAGCCTGCTGCCGCAGCAGCAGGCTTTTTTGTACTTGTCAATCCTCCAGAATCTGGATGCCGCCCCCCAGCACACCGTCGCCGATGTACACGCTGAGGGTGGCGTCAATCTTGCCCTCCCACATATGCACAGCGTCGGGGAAGCGCTCCTTCATCCGGACGGCAAATTCCGCCATCTCCTCAGGCGCGCCGCCGTTGGCAATGCCCAGGTTGTACCGGACGCCGGGCCGGATGTGCTGTTCCATCAGTTCCAGGATCTTGTCCTGAACCTGCCGGCGGCCCCGCACCTTGGCCACGCTCTGAAGCTGGCCGTCGGAGGCAAAGGAAATCACCGGTTTGATGCTCAGCAGGGTACCGGCAAAGGCGGCCACCTTTCCAATCCGCCCGCCCTTGCTCAGGTATTCCAGGGTGTCCACCGAGAAGAAGGGGAAGGTATTTTCGATCAGCTTGGGTACCCGGTGGCTCACCAAAGTGTCCCAGTCCATCCCGGCCAGAATGTCCTCCCACAGCTGGAGCACCATGATCCCCATACCCAGGGAGCCGCTTTTGGAGTCGAACACGGCGATGTCCAGGTCCTTCCGGGTCTCCGCCTGGAGGCGCACCATATTATAGGTGCCCGACAGCCCGGAGGAAAGCATGACGGCCAGCACCTTTTCATAGCCGTCGGCCTTGATGCGGTCCAGGGTGTCGCTGATGCTGCCGCCGTCAGGCAGAGAGGTGCGGGGCAGCTCTCCCCGATGGAGGCGGTCATACACATCCTTGGCAAAGATGTCCACTCCGTCGGAGTATTCTCCGTCGTCGCAGACGATCTTCAGGGGCACCGTATAGATGGGCTTATCCGCCCGCAGCGCAGGGGACAGGTCGGCGGTGGAATCGGTAAGCAGCGCGATCTTCTGTACGTTTGACAAGTTGATCATCCTACCCTATAATCAATATTGCGAAACTGACATAACGTCGTTATGTGACTACTTAAATTATAGCGGCAAAGAGCCGCTGCTGTCAAGAGGTGGAAGCCAATGGAGGACTATCGGACCCGCAGAAAAGAGCAGGCCAGGCAGACCGAACAGGCCATTTTGCAGGCCGCCATGGATCTGTCCCGAAAGCAGAGCTTTGACAAGGTATCCATCCGGGAGATCTGCCAGCAGGCGGGCATCACCACCGGAGCATTCTATCACCACTTCCGCTCCAAGGAGGATCTGCTCTCCCGGGGTTTCGCCCCCCTGGACACCTATCTGGAGCAGTGCCTGGCGGGTCATGAGGACGATCCCCCCGCCCGCCGCCTGTGGCGGCTCATGACCAACTATGCGGAATTTTTGGAAAACCTGGGCTGGGAGCTGGTGGCCCGGTACTATCAACGGCGTCTGGACGCCCCCGACGACACTTCCTCCATGGACTCCAGCCGGTTCACCCTCCGGGCCATGGCCAGCTGCCTGGCTCAGGCGGAGGCGGAGGGCGGACTGCTGCCCGGCTGGTCGGCGGAGTGGACCGCCGATTTTCTGCTCCGCCATTTCCGGGGCGTGGTCATTGACTGGACCCTCCACCGGGGCTCCTACCGCCTGCTGACCAAACTGGAGCAGGATTACACCCTCTTCAGCCATGTGTTCCGCACCGGCTGAGGGAGACAGGCAACTTTTGGCCCCATGGCGCATACCCATCTGTGAAGGAGGTGTGTGCCATGTCCCGGCTGCTGTCCAAAGCCAGAGTCCGCGATCTGATTCTGGGTCTTGTTCTGTTGTGCGCCACATTGGCGCTGATGCTCTACCCCAAGCCCTCCATGGAGGCGGCCCGCACCGGCCTCCAGCTGTGCTACAACGTGATCATCCCCTCGCTCTTTCCCTTTTTTGTGCTCTCCTCCCTGGTGGTGGAGCTGGGCCTGGCCCGCTACCTGGGCCGGCTGCTGGAGGGGATCATGCGCCCTCTGTTCCACGTCAGCGGAGCCTGCGCCTCCGCCTTTGCCCTGGGTTTTGTGGGGGGCTATCCGGTAGGGGCCAAGACCGCCATCAGCCTCTATGAGAAAGGGATGTGTACCCGCACCGAGGCGGAGCGACTGCTGGCCTTCTGCAACAACTCCGGCCCCGCTTTTATCCTGGGCGTGGTGGGCGCAGGCATCTTCGCCAGCAGTACGGTGGGAGTCCTCCTCTACCTGGCTCATGCCCTGGCCTCGGTATGCGTGGGGCTGCTCTTCCGCTTCTACAAGGCCGGCGAGGACAGCGGCAGAGGAAAATCCACCCGTCCCGCGCCCCAGTTTCAGGCCCAGCGCTTTTCCACTGCCTTCACCGGCTCGGTGAAAAGCGCCTTTCTCTCTACCTTAAATATCTGCGCCTTTGTGGTGTTCTTTACGGTGGTCATCCAGCTGCTTATCCGCTCCGGCTTTCTGCCCGGCCTGGCCCAGGCGCTGGGCACCGTGCTGGCCCCCTTCGGCCTGACGCCGGAATGGGCCCAGCGGTTGCTCACCGGCGCGCTGGAGATCTCCTCCGGGGTGTCCACCCTGTCGGAGGGTGGCGCCCTCAGCAGCCGGTTGACCATGGCCGCCTTTATGCTGGGCTGGGCAGGTATCTCGGTCCACTGTCAGGTGCTCTCCTTCATCGGGGGCAGCGGTCTTTCGGTGGGCACCTACCTGGTAGGCAAACTGCTCCACGGCGGTCTATCCGCCCTTTTCATCGGGGTATTAGTCCGTTTTGTCCCCCTCAACGCCCCCGTCTCCAATTACCTGGCCGATCAGGTGGCCGGCATCGCCGGTATGGAGTTTCACGGCGCCCTCACCGCCTCCATCCTGGCCACCTGGATGATCTTTCTGGGCTTTCTGCTGGCGGCAGCCCTGGGTTCACGAAAAAGCCTTGGCAAACGCCGCAAGCCCGTGGTATAATGATAGGTACTGAATTTATACAAGGACAGGAGGGATTCCATGCTGTTCCAAAAGGATATCGAACCCCGCTGCTGCTACTGTCAACGGGGCACTCAACTGGACGAGGAGCAGATCCTCTGCGTCAAGAAGGGTGTGGTCTCCCCTGGGGGCAGCTGCCGGGCCTTCCGGTATGATCCGCTGAAGCGGGTACCTACCCCGCCGGTGACGCTCAATCTGGATAAACTGAAAGACGAAGATTTTTCCCTGTAAACAGGCCGGGACCCGCTGCTCAAGCAGCGGGTCCCGGTTTTTTGTCTCAGAAGATCAGCCGCACCGCCCAGGCGGCAGCCAGAAAGCCTGCCAGGTCGGCGCACAGAGCGGCGGGGACGGCATAGCGGGTTTTGACGATGCCCGCCGCCCCGAAGTACACGGCGATGGTATAAAAGGTAGTTTCGGTCGACCCCAGCATCACGGCGGCAGTGCGGCCAATCTCCGAGTCGGGTCCATAGGTAGAGATCAGCTCCGCTCCCACGCCCAGGGCAGCAGAGCCGCTCACCGGCCGCACCAGCATCAGGCCCACCGTCTCCGGCGGGATGCCCACAGCGGTAAGCAGAGGGGCCAGCGCATTGGCGGCCAGCTCCAGGGCTCCGGAAGCCCGGAGCATATAGACCGCCGTCAACAGCCCAACCAGAGCCGGAACAATGCGGATGAGCACGCTCAGCCCCTCCCCGGCCCCCGAGAGCAGAGCGCTGTAGACGTCCACCTTCCGGGCCATACCCCACAGGGCCACCACTCCAATGATGAGGGGCACCAGCATGGTGAAAAAGGTATCCATGCTCAGTCCCTCCACAGCCGGGCCAGCACCTTGGCCGCCAGGATACCCACGCACACCGAAATGGCGGAGGCCAGCCACACCGCCGGCAGAATATCAAAAGGGGTCTCACATCCTGCGGCCAGCCGCACCCCTGCCACAGTGGTGGGGATCAGCTGGATGGAGGCGGTGTTGCACACCACCAGCATACACATCCCGTCGCAGGCCACCCCCGGCCTGCGGCGGCTCATCTTCTGGGCGGCCTGAATGCCCAAAGGAGTGGCGGCATTGCCCAGCCCCAGCAGATTGGCCGACACATTGGCGGAAATACAATCCATTACCTCCCGGTCCCGGGCAAACTCCGGATAGAGCCGCCCCAGCAGCGGGCGCAGCAGCCGCGACAGACCCGCCGACAGGCCGGAGCGCTTCATGATCTCCATAACTCCCATCCACAGGCAGAGCACCCCCGCCATGGCCAGACAGAGATCCACCGCCGCCCCGGCTCCCTCCAGAGCCGCCGCTCCCACCGCCGGACCGTTTCCCGTGGCCAGCCCACACAGGATGGAAATCACCACCATGCCCGTCCAGATCGCCGCCATTGCCATGGCTGTCCGCCCCTTTCCCTGTCCAAATTTCCAGTTCAGACTATCTATACGATCCAGCTTCGGAAAAGATACCCAATTCCAAGGCGAAAAATGGCAGATAATATATGAAGTTTTTGTAACATTGCTTGACAGAACAATACGTTGTGTTATAATTGTGTCAGTTTCTAGTTAATGAAGGGAATAATTGGAAGCTAATAGGGAAAGGAAGTAGCATTTATGAAGTCAACCGGGATCGTACGTAAAGTAGATGAATTGGGCCGCATCGTTCTGCCCATCGAGCTCCGCCGCACGCTGGATATCGCAGAGAAGGACTCTCTGGAGATCTATGTGGACGGTGCATCCATTGTGCTGAAAAAGTATCAGCCTGCCTGCATTTTCTGCGATGATGCAAAGGATGTCATCAACTTCAAGGGCAAGAACGTCTGCACCAACTGCATTCGTGAGCTTCAGCTGAAGTAATCCGAGTTGAAAGAAAAAGGGACTCCTCTGGCGTTTTCGCCGGGGAGTCCCTTTCTTTTTCCATTACTGTTAATAATTATACAATTAACACAAGTTAAAAGAATCCTGCAATTTTGTGCTGTTTTTTCCCATCTTTTTCCCTGTTTTCCCGGCGATTCGACCGTTTTTTTGCTGTTTCAGCATTTTTGGAACGTCTCCAAAAAATACATTTTGTAATATTCAATTCCTCTCATTAGCATAACGGCGTTTTTTCATTCATCGCCCTGCCGTACAGCTCATTCTTAGGCAAACCGGTCTCCTTGGCGGCCTGCCGGGCGGCATCCTTCAGGGACAGCCCTTCGGCCCGCAGCTGGGCCACCCGCTCCAGGCCCTGCTCCAGGGTGGGGGTCTCTTTGGCGCTCTCCGCCGCCCCCTCCACCACCAGGACAAACTCTCCCCGGGGCGGGTTTTCCTCATACCAGGCCACCGCCTCCCCCAGGGTGGTGCGGCGCACCTCCTCGTGGAGCTTGGTCAGCTCCCGGCACAGGGAGATCCGCCGGTCCGGTCCAAACACCTCCGCCAGGTCGGCCAGGGTGGCATTCAGCTTATGGGGGGCCTCATAGAAGATCATGGTCCGCTGTTCCTGCCGGAGCTCCTCCAGGTGGGAGCGGCGGTTTTTCTTGTTCATGGCCAGAAAGCCCTCAAAGGTAAAGCGGCCGGTGGGCAGGCCGGACACCGACAGAGCGGTGATGAGGGCGCAGGGACCGGGAATGGCCACCACCTCCACCCCGCTCTGGGCGCACAGCCGCACCAGGTCCTCGCCGGGGTCGGACACCGCTGGGGTGCCCGCGTCGGTAACCAGGGCGCAGCTCTCCCCCGCCAGCAGGCGGCCCAGCACCGCCTGTCCCCCCGCCTCAGTGTTGTGGCGGTAGTAGGAGATGAGGGGCTTTTTCAGCCCCAGGTGGTTGAGCAGCTTGAGGGTCACCCGGGTGTCCTCGGCAGCAATAAAGTCCACCGCCTCCAGAGTGTCCGCGATGCGCTGGGAAATGTCCCCCAAATTGCCGATGGGGGTGGGTACCAGATATAAAATGCCGGCCATAGGATTACCTCCGGTTCATCAGTAGTGTGGGCAGGACCTCCAGTCCCGGCCTGCCTTGGCGCACCGCCTCCACCAGGACGGCAGAGGGGGGCGTATCGGTGTCATGCTGGATCAGTTGGAGCCGCTTGGGCTCCAGGCCGCCGCCCTGCAGGGCGGCAAAGAGCTCCGCCAGCCGTTCCGGCCGGTGGACCAGAGCAAACCGCCCACCGTTTTTCACCAGTCGTCCGGCGGCGGCGCACCAGTCGGTTACAGAGGCCGCCTCCATGCGGGCGCCTCCGCCGTCTCCCCCGCTGCCCACTTTGAAGTAGGGCGGGTTGGAAACCACAAGAGAGAACCCTCCCGCAGGCAACGTTTTGCACACCTGGCGTACATCGCCGGTGTAAATTTCCCCTGTCAGACCGTTTTCCGTCAGATTCTTGCAGGCCAGAGCGCTGTCCTCGGGGGAGATTTCCACACCGGACAGGGTCAATGTGGATTGCCTGGCCGCCAGCAGCAGGAGCAGGGCTCCCGCGCCGCAGCCCAGGTCGCACACCCGATCTCCCCGCCGCAGGGTGGCGAAGGAGGCCAGGGCCAGACTGTCCTGCCCCAGGGGAAAGCAGGTATCCGACTGCTCATAGCGGTAAGGCCCCAGCTGCTCCGGCGCTCTCATGCCATTTCCTCCATCAGGTGGCGGACGATGCGGCCGGTGAGGCCCCAGATGGGCCGGTCCGGCCAGGCGTAGACAGGCACGGTGGTCTCTCCGCTGCGCCAGCGGTAGCCCCGGGGAAAGCCGATGCTGTCATAGGGGAAATCTTCCGCCACCTGGGGCTTGAGCTCATAGGAGTAGACCTGGGGCGGGTGGGCCAGCAGCCAGGCTACCGGCACCAGAAAGGTACTGTCCACCTCGGCGGGGCTGGGTACCATAGCGGCCATTCCCGCCGGGCTCACGATCCCCAGGAAAGGATGCATGACGAACTTGCCCTGCTGCACCAGCCGGTCCAGAGGTGCAATGAGTTCCACCTCATCAGGGGGAATTGCCAGCTCCTCAAAGGTCTCCCGCAGGGCACAGTCCTGGGGACTCTCCCCCGGCTCCACTCGCCCGCCGGGAAAACACACCTCCCCCGGCTGATGGGCCAATGTGCTGGCCCGCACTTCAAAGAGCAGACTGGGCCCTTCCGGCCCATCCACCAGCGGCACCAGCACCGCATACTGCTGCTTGACGTCCTGTATGCCAGGCATATGGCCCGCCCAGCGGGCCCGGAAATCCGATAAGGTCATAGTGTCTCCATCCAATCACAGAGGGCCTGATGGAAGCGTCCCACATGGACGCCGTCCAGCAGGCGGTGGTTCAGTTCCAGACTGAGACTGAGCAAGGTTCTGTCCCCCCGCTCCTCCCAGCGGCCCCAGCTTACCCTGGGCACCGAATCCCAGGGCACCACATCCCGCTCGTTGGTCAGGGCAGTAATGGGGAACCAGGGCAGACAGGTAAAGTAGATCAGTTCATCCTCCGCCCAGGGCCCGGCGGTGATCAATTCCGTCTGGGCCGCCGAAGCGGCCTTGGCCCGGCGGCAGAAGTCGGCCAGATCCTCCCCCGCCTCCAGGGTGACAATGTGGAAGAGATCGCTCCCCTCCTTCAGGTCGGTAAAGCTGGGCACCAGCCGGTCATGGCGCACGATCCTGCCGTTGCGGTCTTTGTAGAGGAATGCCTCCACCCCCTCCATGGCCTTGGTCACCCCAAAGACCATAGCGGAGTAAAAGGACAGTCCCTCCTGCTTGCACCGCCGCCGGAGCGCCGTCACATCCACCGGGAAGGTCAGGCTGTAAAAGGGGTGGGACATGGGGGCGAAAAAGGCATAGTGTTCCTTCCGGCCCCAGGTCTCCAGATCGATCTCCTGTGTCATAACAATTCCCTCTCTTTTCAGCTCTCCGGCCGGGTGAAGTGAGCCAGCGGATCGGGCCGGCTCCACAGCACTACCGTCCCCGCCTCCCGGCTTTTGGGTACGTCGATGAGCCGCTGATTGGTGCTTCCCCGGAACAGGGCGTCGTAGGACTTGAGATTTTCCACAAAGGGCCCATCCACCAGCACGTCCACCTGCTCCAGCAGAGCCAGCACATCCGGCGCGCCCTGCTCCAGCAGGGTCTCGTAGCGATAACCGGTGTAAGCCCACACATTGAGGCCATTTTCTCTGGCCCGGGCCGCCAGGGCGGCGCACTCCCCCGCCTGGTCAAAGGGCTCCCCGCCGGAGAGGGTGAGCCCATCGGTCAGGGGATTGGACAGCATCTGCTCCGCCAGCTCCGCTACCGTGGCCTCCCGGCCCCCTGCGGGATCGTGAGTCTCCGGATTGTGGCAGCCGGGACAGTGGTGGGGACAGCCCTGGGTAAAGACGGTAAACCGCAGGCCGGGACCGTCCACAATGGAGTCGGACACAACATTGGCAATACGCATATCATTTCTCCTATAAAAAGCGGGAGCTGCTGCACCAGGGTGCAACAGCCCCCGCTTCTTTAGAATTGGAACACAACACCGATCACCGCGGAGGCGGCGATAAACACAATGGGGTGCAGCTTTTTCAGAGGCTTTACCTGGAGGCAGACAAAGACCGCTGCCGCCAGAACAATGCCCTTCCAGTGGAAGAAGTCCGCCGTCCCGAAGGCCGCGCCGGTATTCACCAGGGCAATGGCGCACACCTCCACCAGGGCCGCCGTAATGAGGGCGGTGGAGGCGGGGCGGATGCCGTAAAACACCGCGTCCACCCCACGGCTCTCCCGGAATTTTTTCAAAAATCCGGCAATGATAAGAATGACGATGATGGAGGGACACACCAGCCCCAGGGTGGCGATGATGCCCCCCAAAACACCGCCGGTGTGTAATCCCACATAGGTGGCCATGTTCACCCCCATGGGGCCAGGGGTGGACTCAGAAATGGCGATCATATTGGCCAGATCTCCGGCGGTAAACCAGCCTGTGCGGGCACCGATGTCGGTGAGGAAGGGAATGGTGGCCAGGCCACCGCCAATGGCGAACAGGCCCGCCTTGAAAAACTCAAAGAACAGCTGAAGGTAGATCATGCTTTCAGCCCTCCCTTGGCAGCCCGGACGCACAGTCCGGTCACCCCGGCCAGTACCACCAGCACGATGGGGGAGGTCACAAAGCCCATCACTACCGCCAGCGCGGTGCCGGCAGGGAAGGTGACAAAGTTGCCCACCACTGCCAGAACGGCCACCACCACAAAGATGATCACAGTGGGCACATCCACCACGGTGCTCTTGCGCAGCTTGAGCACGCTGGACAGGATGAGGGCGCACACGCAGGCCCGCACGCCATTGAAGGCGTGGATCACCACCGGCAGCTCGGCAAAATTCTGAAGAAATGCCGCAATGAGCATGATGATGACCAGGCAGGGAAACACCAGTCCCAGGGTGGCCACTACACCTCCCACCGGGCCTTTCAATTTATGGCCCACAAAGGTGGCGGTATTGACGGCGATAATGCCGGGGGTACACTGACCGATGGCAAAGTAGTCGGACAGCTCCGCCTCGGTGGTCCAGTCCCGCTTCTCCACCAGCTCCCTCTGGAGGATAGACAACATGGCATAGCCTCCGCCAAAGGTACACACACCGATTTTGGCGAAGGTCCAGAAGAGTTCGAAACAGAGGCTCACAGCTCCCCTACACCTCCCATTTCCCATACGTGTGTACCGGGGCCCCGGAATGCGGGGCGCGGCCGCTGCCGCGCAGGCGCGGGGTATTCACTACTCCGCGCCGCAGATGAAAAATATCGGGGTCCCCGGCGCGCCGCCGGCGCACTGGGGCACAGGCGCCGATTTTAGCAAAGGTCCAGAACAGTTCAAAACAGAGGTTCACCTTACTCCAAACCCTCCAGTTCCTCCAGCCACAGAGAAGCCATGGCGTCGGAAGGCATCCGCCAGTCGCCCCGGGGACTGAGAGCCACCGAGCCAACCTTGGGGCCGTCGGGCAGGCAGGAGCGCTTGAACTGCTGGGAGAAGAACCGGCGATAGAAGTTCTTCAGCCACTTGAGGAGGGTGGAGCGGTCATAGCGCTTGCCCATGGCCTGCTCCGCCAGCCGCAGCACCTTTCGGGGCCCGAAGCCCCAGCGGATGGCGTAGTAGAGGTAGAAGTCATGGAGCTCGTAGGGTCCCACCAGATCCTCGGTCTTTTGGGCAATCTGCCCCTCGATGGCGGGGAGCAGCTCGGGGGACACGGGGGTATCCAGAATATCCGCCAGCACGGTGGACAGCTGGGGGTCCTCCGCCTCCTTGTCGTCCGAGATAAAGCTGACCAGATGGCGCACCAGAGTCTTGGGGATACCGGCGTTGACGGCGTAGTTGCTCATGTGGTCGCCGTTGTAGGTACACCAGCCCAGGGCCAGCTCGGAGAGGTCGCCGGTGCCGATGACCAGGCCGCCGGTCTGGTTGGCGATATCCATGAGCACCTGGGTACGCTCTCTGGCCTGGCCGTTCTCAAAGGTGACGTCGTGGTCCTCCATGGACTGGCCGATGTCCTTGAAGTGGCGGCGCACCGCCTCCCCGATGTCGATGGTTTTGAGGGTGCAGCCCAGCCGCTCGGCCAGCAGCACCGCGTTGGACTTGGTGCGGTCAGTGGTACCGAAGCAGGGCATGGTCACCGCAATGATATCGCTGGCAGGCCGGTCCAGCATCTCCATGGACACCGCGGTGATGAGCACCGCCAGGGTGGAGTCCAGGCCGCCGGACAGGCCCACCACCGCCGTCTTGGCGTGGGTGTGCTCCAGCCGCTTCTTCAGGCCCAGGGCGGCGGTATACAGGATCTCGTTGCACCGCTCCGCCCGGTCGCTTTGGTCCTGGGGCACGAAGGGGGTGGGGGACACGGGCCGGGTGAGATGGGTATCCGACAGATCCATGTCAAAGGACATCCGCCAGCACTCCTGGGAAGGATCGGCCCGATAGGTATTCATCCGCTGGCGCTCGTAGACCAGCCGGTCCACGTCGATCTCGCTGATGGTGAGGCCGGTGGCAAACCGGCGCTCGGCCAGGATGGAGCCGTTCTCCGCCACAATGTTGTGGCCGGCAAAGACCAGGTCGGTGGTGGACTCCCCCTCCCCGGCGTCGGCATATACATAGCCGCATACCAGCCGGCCGCTCTGGCCGGACACCAGGCCCCGGCGGTAGGCCGCCTTGCCCGCCAGTTCGTTGGAGGCCGACAGGTTCAGGATGATGGTAGCCCCCGCCCGGGCCAGGCGGATGGAGGGGGGCTCAGGGGCCCACAGGTCCTCGCAGATCTCCACGCCAATGACCAGATTGGGCATATCTGAGCAGGCAAACAGATCGTTGTTGGACAGGGAGACCTCCTGGCCACACAGGGGAATTCTGGTCTCCACCCCGGCCCCCGAGGCAAACCACCGCCCCTCATAGAACTCTCCGTAGTTGGGCAGGCAGGTCTTGGGTACCAGGCCCAAAATCTCTCCGCTCTGTATCACAGCGGCGCAGTTATACAGTTTGTTGTCCCATTTGTTCCATACGGGCAGACCTACGGCGGTCACCATGTCCAGATTCTTGGTGGCCTCCAGAATGGTGGCCAGCCCTTCCTCCGCGCCTCTCAGCAGGGTGGGCTGGAGAAACAGGTCGGCACAGGTATAGCCGGTGAGGCACAGCTCAGGCAGGGCCAGCACCTTCACGCCCTGCTTGTCCGCCTCCCGCATCAGAGTAAAGATCTGCTCCGCGTTATAACGGCAGTCGGCCACCCGGATTTTGGGGGTGCCGGCAGCTACTTTTACAAATCCATCGCGCATATCACGCGCCTCCTTCGCTCAGGATCTTTTTCTAGCGAATATGATACCCCAAACCGGTCCCGATTGCAACGTCTCCCAGGCCTGGAGAAACAAAACCCTGCTGAAACCCGGCAAAGGCCGGCTTCAGCAGGGTCTTTGTGAATTGGTCGGGGCTGCTCAGTCCCGATTCTCTCCCCGGTCGCGCCCCTGGCGCTTTCGGTCCGGGTTAAAATCGTTGGCCGCCATAATGTCCTGAAGTTCCTCGGTGTACTTGCTGGAGGTATGGACCACAAAGGCGTCAGAGTCGATGGGGATACCCCGTTCGTCCATCTGCCGGATGCTCCAGATATACAGAGCGTCCAGCGCGGGGATGAGCTGCTCTCCACTGGGGGTGAGCACATACTCCACCTTGGGCGGAATGGTGTCGTAGGAGATACGGCGGATCAGTCCCGCCTCCACCAGCTCCCTCAACTGCTGGCTGAACACTTTCTCGGAAATGGGCAGAGCCTTCAACGTCTGGTTAAAGCGAATGCTCCCGTAGGTGTGGATCTCATGGAGGATGGTCATCTTCCACTTCCCGCCGATGCAGTGCAGCACATAGTGGTAGGGATTTGTCGGTGTGTCAAAATGATCGTTCCACACAAGCAGTTACCTCTTTCTCTTCCCGGATTTACGCAGGGGAGCCGGTTTGGCTCCGCTGATATCATGATAACACAGCCGCCAGTTCACCACAAGATAGCAGTCCAGACTTCCGCGTTATGTATGCCAAAATTTTAACAAAGAATTTGTGCAGCTTTAACAACAGCGTATCATTCTGTCATCTGTTTTAGCTTTTTTGCACATTTTATTCTCGCCCCTTTTGTCCAATTTTACAATTTTCCGACACTTACCATTCGGTGGGTGCAAACCGGCAAGTTACCTACTTACATAATTGTGCGTATTGCACAAAAGCCGCGTCGTGGCTACACTATAACCAGACAAAGTGCTTAGGCCAAAGGGCCTGGCAGAGATCCCAAAACATTAAATATTTTATTTAAAGGAGCGGATTTCAAATGGTTAAGCGTACTGTTGAGGAGCTCAAGACTTATGAGGCCGCCGGCCACTTCGGCTGCGTCGCTATGCGCATTCACGGCAAGGAAGAGACCGGTGCTGAGAAGTTCTGGGTTGGCGTTTCCACCTTCCTGCCCGGCGGCGGTGCTGAGTGGGCTTACGAGGACAACCCGCTGGAGAAGGTCTACTACGTCCTGGAGGGCGAGATGACTGTCACCGATAAGGACGGCAAGAAGTATGTCATCCACAAGAACGAGTCCATCTCCTTCCCCCCCAACGAGGGCCGCGGCCTGAAGAACGAGAGCAACCTGCCCGCCCGTATGCTGGTCATCATCAACTACCCCAACGCCTGATCCGGTTGCGGAACAGACATTTGACCACTCATTCGATATAAGGAGGAAATCATCATGGTTCCCGTGAAGAAGGATTTCGTTGAGAATATGTTCTCCGTTAAGGACAAGGTGGCCCTGGTCACCGGCGCTACCGGCGCTCTGGGCTGCGTGCTGGCTAAGGCTTACGGCTACGCCGGCGCCAAGGTCTTCATGACTGGCCGCAACGACGCCAAGCTGAAGGCTCTGGAGGACGAGTTCAAGGCTGAGGGTATTGACTGCGCTTACTTCGTGGCCGACCCCGCCAAGGAAGAGGATGTGGACGCTCTGGTGAAGGCCTGCGTGGCTCAGTACGGCTGCATCGACATCCTGGCTGTTTCCCACGGCTACAACAAGCCCCAGAATGTGCTGGATCAGTCCGTTGCTGACTGGCAGTACATCATGGACGCTGACTGCAAGAGTGTGTACATCGTGACCAAGTACGTTGCCCATCAGATGGTGGCTCAGTACGAGGCCGACAACACCAAGCGCGGCAAGATGGTCATCGTGACCTCTCAGCGTTCCAAGCGCGGCATGGCCGGCTACACCGGTTACTGCACCTCCAAGGGCGGCGCTGACCTGATGGTCTCCTGCCTGGCCTGCGACCTGTCCGCCAAGTACCACATCAACGTCAACTCCATCTGCCCCACCGTGTTCCGCTCCGACCTGACCGAGTGGATGTTCGATCCCGAGTCCGCCGTGTACAAGAACTTCCTGAACCGCGAGCCCATCGGCCGCCTGGGCGAGCCCGACGACTTCGTTGGCTACGCTCTGTTCCTGTCCTCCGACGCCTCCAACTTCATCACCGGCAGCAACTGCGACTGCTCCGGCGGTTACCTGGTGGTGTAATTTCCGTTTGACGGAAAGGACGGCATAACACAATGAAGAACATTAAGAATATCCTGATCTGCGGCGCGGGCATGATGGGCAAGAACATCGGCTTCGTGTTCGCTTCCAACCCCGACTTCCAGGTGGGTATGTACGACCTGTACCCCACCGACGTGGAGGCCGGTATCCGCACCAACACCAAGCAGCTGGTGGAGAAGGGTGTCATCACCGAGGCCGAGCTTTCTGACCGGCTCTCCCGCATCTCCTTCACCACCGACATCGACAGCGACATCGTCAAGAACGCCGACTTCGTCATCGAGGCCGTGTTCGAGGACATGAAGATCAAGCGCGAGACCTTCGCCAAGCTGGAAGAGCGCTGCGCCGAGGACACCATCTTCTGCACCAACTCCTCCGTGATGAGCCCCAGCGAGATCTCCGCCGAGCTCAAGCACCGTGAGCGCTTCGTGGGCACCCACTTCTGGAACCCCGGCCACCTGATCCCCCTGGTGGAGGTGGTTAAGTCCGACGCTTCCTCCGACGAGACCGCTCAGACTGTCATGGAGGTCCTGCGCTCCGTGGGTAAGAAGCCCGTGCTGTGCAAGAAGGACGTCCCCGGCTTCATCGCCAACCGGATGCAGCACGCCCTGTGGCGTGAGGCCATCTCCATCGTGGAGAACGGCATCGCCGACGCCGCCACCGTGGACGAGGCGGTCCGCTACTCCTTCGGCCTCCGTCTGCCCCAGCTGGGCCCCATGGAGAACGCCGACATGGTGGGCACCGACCTGACCTACAATATCCACGACTACATCCTCCAGGACCTGGAGGATTCCCACAAGCCCTCTCCCCTGCTCAAGCAGCTGCGGGATGAAGGCAAGATCGGCTTCAAGACCGGCGAGGGCTTCCAGAAGTGGACTCCCGAGCAGGTGGCCAAGGCCAACGCCGATCTGAACGAGTACCTGATCCGGATGCTGTACGGCAAGTAAGACATCCGGCCTATCCACAAGCATTTGTATATTATTTAAGGAGGCACCTGTTATGGGTAAAGTTTATGTTGATCTGACCCACCCCTTCAGCGCTGAGATCCCCCGCTGGCCCTACTTCGACAAGCCCGAAATCACCAACGCTCACACCATGGCTAAGGGCGGCGTTCTGACTTCCAAGATCACCTGCACCATGCACACCGGCACCCACTGCGACGCTCCCCGTCACGTCATGGAGTACGAGTTTGACGGCCGCCGCGCCCGTTACACCCACGAGATGCCCATCGACGCCTACACCGGCGAGGCTGTTGTGCTGAAGCTGGACGTGGAGCCCTGGACCCTGATCACCGACAAACACCTGGACGAGGCCTGCAAGAAGTGGGGCGTGGATCCCGCCTCCCTGAAGGGCAAGGTTCTGTGCCTGAACACCGGTATGCACCGCCTGTTCGACGACTCCAAGGCTTACTATCACTACGCCATCGGCACCGGCATTGACGCCGGCAAGTGGTTCGTGAAGCACGGCGTGAAGTGCGTGGCCATGGACGGCCAGGCTCTGGATCACCCCCTGCACACCGCCATGGGCAACAACGGCATGACCCGCATGAACCTGCTGGGCGCCACCGGCAAGCCCATCACCGAGGAGTACAAGGAGCTCTTCGGCGAGGAGGCCTATGCTGAGTTCGATAAGTTCGAGTACATCCGCATCCACGGCCAGGCCGCTTACGACGAGAAGTTCGGCGAGCTGGAGAACCTGGGCGTGTGGGGCACCTGGGAGCCCTGCCACAAGGAGATGCTGGGCCACGGCATCGTGGGCGTTGAGAACCTGGGCGGCGATCTGGACAAGATCAAGCCCGGCACCGTGTTCCAGTTCTTCTGCTTCCCCCTGCGCTGGTACATGGGCGACGGCGCCATGTCCCGCTGCGTGGCTTACATCGACGAGGAGAACATCGATCCCTCCGTGCCCGACCGCACCTACAAGTACGGCGGCACCGGCTATGCCGATGAGGACGGCCACGGCGCCAGCGGCCTGGAGTATATGCAGAAGCTCTTCAACCGCAACAAGTAATCCTTTGTTCCAATAACTTTCCTAATTCCCTTCCATCCCATTCCATGCCGAACGTAAAGCGGCGGGCAGTCGCCCGCCGCTTTATGCGGTATCCTCATTCAGAAAGGACTTTGAACGATCATGGCTGATCTGAAGAATAAGACTATTATCACCGTGGCCACCACCGGTGCCTGGCCCACCAAGGAGAACAACCCCAACGTGCCCATGACCCCCGCTGAGATCGCCGAGGACGTGTACGCCTGCTGGAAGGCCGGCGCCGCTGTGGCCCACCTGCATATGCGCGACGACCAGGGCAAGGGCACCATGGACAAGGAGAAGTTCCGCCAGACCGTGGAGCTGCTCCGCTCCAACCACCCCGACTGTGACATCATCCTCAACATGACCACCTCCGGTGACCTGAACGCCACCGACGAGACCCGCCAGATCCACCTGAAGGAGCTGCGCCCCGAGATGGGTTCCTACGACTGCGGCTCCATGAACTGGCTGCACACCTCCCTCTTCCTCAACCCCCCCGCCTTTCTGGAGGAGCTGGGCAAGAATATGCAGGAGTGGGGCGTCAAGCCCGAGATCGAGGCCTTTGACCCCGGCATGATCGCCAACGCTCAGTACTACCTGAAGAAGGGCGTCCTCAAGGGGCCCCTGCACTTCCAGTTCTGCATGGGCTGCGCCAACGGCATCCCCGGCACCATGAAGAACCTGATCTTCATGAAGGAGACCATGGAGTCCCTGTGCCCCGGTTCCACCTGGAGCTGCTTCGGCGTGGGTCACTCCGCCATGACCATGCTGTACGGCGCTGTGGCCCTGGGCGGCCACATCCGCGTGGGCATGGAGGACAACGTCATGTACGCCAAGGGCCAGCTGGCTCAGAGCAACGTTCAATTCGTGGACCGCGCCCGCCGCGTCATCGAGGAGTTCGGCAAGCAGGTTGCCACGCCCGCCGAGGCCCGTGAGATCCTCAGCCTGAAGTAATTTCACAAGATTTCCTGCAAAAGGACCGGGAGCATACCGACGCGGTGGAGCCGCGCCGGTTTCCCGGTCCTTTTCTTATTTTTATCAGTTGTCCCCTCCGTGAGGCCCGCAGCGCCTCTGTACGCCGTTTTTCCGCCCCACGTATAGAATGACTCATTTGGCTTTTTCCGCGTTTACAGCGCCTTCACGCTCTTTCTGAACACATTGCACAATGACCAACTGTACCGCTGGCTTTTGTGCGTTTTTTTGCGCCGCCCTCATGTTATGCAGGTTTGCCGCCATGCACTTCCAAATTTTATATCCGAAATTTGTGCATACTGAACATTCTATATTTTATACCAAAATTTATTCGCACCTCTTTGTCAAATCTTTAACTATCATTTTATGTAGTTTATACAAAATTAGATACTTACTTCTTGGTTACTATGTACTTATTGGTTAGTAACTCACCAACTTGTGGGGATTGCACAAAAGCCTCCAAATCGATAAAGTATAGCTGCAACAAGGAATGGACTTGCCGGCACTTGTCCTGATCCAAACCATTTAGAGATGAGGGAAAATAAATGGCGAAACAAAATCTCCGCGACGGTAATAAGAATTCCGTCGTCAACTTCGGCGCAGGCTGGGTTGTCATCATCTATTGCCTGCTGATGTTTTTCCTGTACGTTGGTATGTGCAACGACGGCGCTAACATCACCGCCCCCAACGTAGCCGCCCGCCTGGGTCTGGAGCAGGGCGACATCATGAACATGAACTCCCTGGCTGGTATCATCGGCGTGGTGTTCTTCATCGTGGTGGGCCAGATCAACCGCAAGGTTGGCGCCCGCATTACCTCCGGCGTGTGCTGTATTATCTCCGGTATCACCTACATCATTGCCTGCAGCGCTCCCAACATTGCCGTATATACCATTGCGATGTGCTTCGTGTACGGCAGCATCATGTCCGCCGGTTATGTGGCTGGCGGCACCCTGGTTGCTACCTGGTTCCCCAAGAAGAAGGGCGTGGTCATGGGCTACACCACCATGGGCCACAACTTCGCTTCCGCTTTCTATGTGCAGCTGGTTGCCATCCTGATCGCTCCCACCGCTGTTGCCACCAGCGTGGGCGGCGCTGACCTGTCCAACGTGGGCGCAAACTTCCCCGGCGGCATCGTGCCCATCGGCATCGCCGCCATCGTACTCGGCATTCTGGGTATGCTCTTTATCCGCAACACTCCCCAGGAGCGCGGCATCAACCCCGACAACGTCTCCGACGAGGTCTACAAGAACGAGTACGATACCACCGACGCCGTGGAGGGCGACGGCGGCTGGACCACCGGCAAGCTGCTCAAGACCAAGGAGCTGTGGCTGGCCGCTATCACCACCGGTTTCTTCCAGATCTGCTCTGTGGGCGTTATGAGCCAGCTGGTGACCCGTAACATTCAGCTGGGCTTCACTCCCCAGGCCGCTATGAACGTCATGACCATCCTGGCCCTGGGCGGCGTGGTCGGTTCCTGGATCATCGGCATCATCGATGACAAGATCGGCACCAAGAAGACCATGGTTGGCTTCGGCATCTGGTATGCCATCGCCCTGCTGTGCAACTTCGGCGCCACTGACAGCTCCTCCCCCCTGGTGTACGTCTCCCTGTTCATGATCGCCATGGGCATCGGCGGCTCCGCCAACTTCACCACCTCCCTGCCCACCTCCATCTTCGGCCGTCAGGGCTTCGATAAGGTGAACAGCGTGATCTTCCCCATCCAGGGCGCTATCACTGCTCTGTGCTTCCTGGTCAATGGCATGGTGCAGAAGATGACCGGCGGCGAGATCAAGATGGCTTATCTGGTGTTCGCCGGCGTGGCTCTGGTCAACGTGGTGCTGGTGCTCATCGTCAACGAGCATCGCTTCAACCGCGACTGGAAGGCCGCTCACCCCGGCAAGTAAGTTTACCCCCTCTTGGGCGCGCCGCAGAAACTGCGGCGCGCCCCTTTGCTTTTCAAACGCCAAAAAGCCCCGGCCGTATGGCCGGGGCTTTTTGGGTGTGTGTTGTGTGTGTTGCAAAGGTGTTGGAGAGGGATAAGAGAGGAATTGGTTTGGGAGGATGGTCTCGCTTGTGATTCATCTCTGAATCTGTCTGTATCATACCCTGTAAATAAGGCCAAATCGTGTATTCATTGTGAATAAACTGTTAATTTCAATTCCCATATTTTTCTCCCGATCCTTCGCCGGTTCTTTCCCCGATTTTGGCTTGACAGCCGTGTGGTTTGGTGCTATAGTTTCGTTGTTAAAATGGCGATGATGGAGAAGAAACCGCACAGCGGCGGACAGAGAGGAGCCCATTTGGTGGAAGGGCTTCACGACACGCGGCGGCTGTACCACTCCTGAGCCGCCCGGGACGACCGGGCCGGGGCTTTCCCGTTACAGAAAGTCACAAGCGGCATGAAGTCACGCTGCGCGCCCTCCGCGACGGCGCCTAAGTCCTGCGACTGCGCAAAACACCAAAAAGCCCTTTTGCTTTTTGGTATTTCGCTTCGCTCCGGCCTTAGTCACCTGCTCCCGGGCGCCTCCGCGCTCTATGCAAGCAGGGTGGAACCGTGGGACGTTTTTTACGCCTCACCCCTGACCGACAGGGGTGAGGCGTTTTCTTTACCCTCCGCCCCAATTTACAAGGAGGTTTTATTTATGTCCGAAGAAGTCAAGAACGAATTTACCTTTGAAAACCCCGAATACCGTCAGACCTACTGGCATACCTGCTCCCATGTGATGGCCCAGGCTGTCAAGCGTCTATGGCCCGAGGTAAAGCTGGCCATCGGCCCCTCCATCGACGAGGGCTGGTACTATGATATGGACGCTCCCTTCGCCTTCACCCCCGAGCACCTGGAGCAGATTGAGGCCGAGATGCGCAAGATCTGCAAGGAGAAGCTGAAGCTGGAGCGGTTTGAGCTGCCCCGGGAGGAGGCCCTCAAGTTCATGGAGGAGAAGGGGGAGCCCTTCAAGGTGGAGCTGATCCAGGACCTGCCGGAGGACGCCCATATCTCCTTCTACAAGCAGGGTGAATTCACCGACCTGTGCGCCGGCCCCCACCTGGACTCCACCGGCCGCATCAAGGGCAACGCCATCAAGCTGACCGCCTGCAACGCCGCCTACTGGCGGGGCGACTCCAACCGGGAGACCCTCCAGCGTATCTACGGCATCGCCTTCCCCAAGAAGGATGAGCTGGATGCCTACCTGCAGCGCATTGAGGAGGCCAAGAAGCGGGACCACCGTAAGCTGGGCCGTGAGCTGGGCCTGTTCATGCTGCGGGACGAGGGCCCCGGATTCCCCTTCTTCCTGCCCAAGGGCATGGTGCTGCGCAACACCCTGATCGACTACTGGCGTCAGGTCCACAAGCGTTACGGTTATGTGGAGATCTCCACCCCCATGATGCTCAACCGGCAGCTGTGGGAGCGCTCCGGCCACTGGGACCACTATAAGAACAATATGTACACCACCGTCATTGACGACACCGACTTCGCCATCAAGCCCATGAACTGCCCCGGCGGTATGCTGGTCTACTCCAGCGAACCCCATTCCTACCGGGACCTGCCCATGCGGGTGGGTGAGCTGGGCCTGGTCCACCGCCACGAGCTGTCCGGCGCCCTCCACGGCCTGTTCCGGGTGCGCTGCTTCACCCAGGACGACGCCCACATTTTCATGACCCAGGACCAGCTGAAGGACGAGATCAAGAACGTGGTCAAGCTGTTCGACGAGGTCTACTCCGTCTTTGGCCTGCCCTACAAGATCGAGCTGTCCACCATGCCCGAGGATCACATCGGCACCGTGGAGCAGTGGGAGCACAACCAGAACATCCTGAAAGAAGCCATCACCGATATGGGCAAGGAGTTTGAGGTCAACGAGGGCGACGGCGCCTTCTATGGCCCCAAGCTGGACTTCCACCTGGCTGACTCCCTGGGCCGCACCTGGCAGTGCGGCACCGTCCAGCTGGACTCCCAGCTGCCCGAGCGGTTTGAGCTGGAGTACACCGGTGAGGACGGCCAGAAGCACCGTCCCGTCATGCTCCACCGGGTGGTGCTGGGCTCCATCGAGCGCTTTATCGGCGTTATCACCGAGCACTTCGCCGGCGCCTTCCCCACCTGGCTGGCTCCCGTGCAGGTGAAGGTGCTGCCCATTACCGACCGGGCCGCCGACTACGCCAACCAGGTGGCTGCCAAGCTGGATGCGCTGGGCTACCGGGTGGAGACCGACCACCGCAACGAAAAGATCGGCAAGAAGATTCGGGACACCCAGCTGGAGAAGGTCCCCTATATGCTGGTGGTGGGCGACAAGGAAGCCGAGACCGGCGACGTGGCTGTCCGCAACCGCCATGGCCAGCAGACCGTCATGTCCCTGGATGCCTTCGCCCAGCAGCTGAAGGACGAGGTGGACTCCAAGTCCATTGAACAGAAGATCTGATCCCCTTTCAGAGAGCGCTCTGCATCATGCAGGGCGCTCTTTTTTGTCACCCTTTCTCTCCGGCATACTGCGAGCAGACGCTCAATACACTTGAAGGAGCATACGCTATTATGGGAATGCCCGTTATCACCTCCAGCACCACTACCCGTACCCAGGCCATCACCGATATCATCGAGTCTGTGGCGCTCCAGGAGACCGCTCTGTCCCACATCCTCAACGCCGAGGGTGAGAAAATCCAGAAGATGGTCGCCCTGGAGGACGTCACGCCCGATGTGCTGCTTGCCACCAACAAGTCGGTGGAGTCCATGGTCAACGCCGTGTCCAGGCTGGAAATGATCCTTCATTCCAAACTGTCCGTCTTTGACGGCTGTCTGTGCAAGCCTGCCGCGGTGGCTCCCGAGCAGTAAGCCTACTCCGAAAAGCGGGGTTCCATGCGGAGCCCCGCTTTTTTGGAACAGTGGAGGGACACGCCGCATAAGATAAACTGCACATGAGATACCCCCATACCACACCATGGGAGGACCCACTATGGCAATCAACTTTGGCCTTGCCAATGACTATAACGTATTCGTATTCGGCAATTTAAGCCTGAGCAACACCGACGCGGAGGGCCGGGTGGCGGTGGGCGGCAACGCCGTCCTCAGCAACTACGGCGTGGGCGCCGGCATCACCCCCCTGCCCCCGGCAGGCACCGACCCGTCCTTTGTGGTGGGCGGTGCCGTCAACGTGTCCGGCGGCTCCAACGCCAGCGGCAACACCGTCATCAGCCCCACCAGCACGGTAATCAACTACACCATGGGCAACCCCAACGGCGCCCTGACCACCGGTACGCCTATCGACTTTGCCGAGGCGGAGCGCTATCTGAAATGCGCTTCCCTCTTCTGGGGCTCTCTGGAGGCCAACGGCACCGGTACCGTGGTGTTCGGCCAGCTCAACCTCACCGGCACCGATGAGACTCTGAACATCTTCCAGCTGGACAGTACCAACCTGTACGGCTCCGGTCTGTCTCTGGCCCAGCTCAACGGCATCAACATCATCGCGCCCATCAATTCCACCATCCTCATCAATATAACCGGCACCAACATCCTGTATGGCAGCTACCAGATCTTCCGCAACGGTATCACCGCTACCCGGGAGAACGCCCGGAAGATCCTGTGGAACTTCCCTGAGGCCCTGACCTGGTCCAACAGCACCACCGCCATCTACGGCTCCGTCCTGGCCCCTTATGCCGCTGCCGCTACCACCTTCAGCCAGATCAACGGCAATATCATCTTTGACAGCTACACCGGCAACGCCGAGAGCCACAATGAGCTGTTTGAGGGCGAGCTGCCCGAGCCCACCGGCTGTCTGGTGACTACCAGTTCCACCACCTCCAGCAGCACTTCCACCACAACTACGACCACGACCACCACTACCACTACCACTTCCACCACCAGCACCACCTCCACCACCACGGCGGTCCCGCAGCCCCGGAGTCAGGCCATCACTGACCTGTTTGAGTCGGTGGCCCTCCAGCAGGCGGCCCTGTCCCACATTCTCAACGCCGAGGGGGAGAAGCTGCAAAAGATCTTATCTTTTGAGGATCTCAGAACCGAGACCATTCTGCAGGCCAACAAGTCTGTGGAGTCCATGGTGGACGCGGTCTCCGGTCTGGAACTCATTCTGAAGCAGAAGCTGGAGCTCTTTGACGACTGCCTCTGTGACGGCGATATGCCCTAAACCCAACTGTGGCGCGGCAGAATCCTTTGCCGCGCCACAGTTCTCCATCTGGACAAGGAGGTATTTGGTATGAAGGTGGCTCTGTTGACCATGTTTTCCGGCCTGTCCCCCACCTACTCCCTGGTGAATGTGGCGGCCGACCAGATCCGGATGCTGCTGGAGGCCGGGGTGTCCGTGAAGATGCTGGTCAGTGAAAACTGCCCCGACGGGGAGCGGACCGGTATTTTTGCAGATGAGCGGTTGGAGTGGGTCAAGGTCACAAATACCCTCCACGGGCAGCCCATCCAGTGGCACGACTACTCCTCTCCCACCGGACAGGTTCACGAAACCTTTTTTGAGGAGGCCGACCACATTTCCAAAGACCTTGTTACCCATTTAAAGGATGTGGACGTGTGCATCCTCCACGACATTCTCTACCAGGGCTGGCACCTGGTCCACAACATCGCCGTCCGCAAGGCACAGCAGGAGCTGCCCCACCTGCGGTTTCTGGCCTTCACCCACTCTTTCCCGGCGGCCCGACCCCAGGAGATGGAATACCCCTTCTCCGCCCGGTTTACCGACCTGCCCCGGACCAAATTTGTCTACCCCACCCGCTCGGGCATCCCGGCCCTGGCCCGGCAGTACGACGTGCCGGAGGGGCGGTGCGCCGTGGTCTACAATACCCTGCCCCTGATCCCCTCCATGAGTGAAGCGGTACAGACGGTGGCCCGGCACATGGATCTGACCCAGCCCGACCTGCTGGCGGTCTACCCCGCCCGGCTCACCACCGGCAAGCGGCTGGAGAAGGTGGCCGCCTTGGCAGGCGCCATCCGTACCGCCACAGAGCAGGACATCAAGGTCATCTTCTGCGACTTCCCCAGCGCCGACATCCCGCCCAAGGTCTACAAAGCCATGATCCGCACCGAGGGCAAAAAGTACGGTCTGCGGGACGAGGACCTGCTCTTCACCTCGGACATCGGTTTCCCCGACGGCTTCCCCCGGCAAGGGGTGTTTGAGCTGTTCCAGCTGTCCAACCTGTTCATCTGCCCCTCCTACTCCGAGTCCTTCGGTCTCACCGTGCTGGAGGCCGCCAGCCGGGGCAATTTCCTGGTGCTCAACCAGGCCGTCCCCGCCCTGAAGGAGCTGGGAGAGAGCCTGGGGGCCTATTTCATGCGGTGGGATGCCCGGAACTTCGGCTTTGACACCCACGAGAGCTACTCTCCCTCCGAGCAGGCCTACTATGAGGAGCACGGGCGGGCCATCGTCAATCTGATGCGGGAGGACCGGAGCCTGAACGCCAAAACCATCGTACGCAACCGGTACAACGATGAGTGGATCTGCCACAATCAGCTGCTGCCTCTGCTGGAGGGATAAAAAAGAGCCCCGATAAGACGCTGCTCGATGCAGCGACCCATCGGGGTTCTCTTTCCTTTGAAATTAGAAGTCGGCATTACCCACCGTGCGGGGATGCAGCTCCGCCCCGGACACGCTGGCGTGTCCGGGGACCCCTTTTGATCCTGCGCGGGCGGAATGAATCCGCCCTGCGCCAAGGTTTTGCCCCACGGCCAAAACACTTGTACGGCGCAAGCGCCGCCCCATTTAAAATGGGGCCCCGACGTGGAGCTGCACGAAACAGTACCACATCGGGGCCCTCTTTCCTTTGAAATTAGAAATCAGCGTTGCCCACAGTACGGGGATGCAGCTCCACGTCGCGGATGTTGGACACGCCGGTGAGGTACATGACCATCCGCTCGAAGCCCAGGCCGAAGCCGGCGTGGCGGCAGGAGCCGTAGCGCCGCAGGTCCAGGTACCACCAGTAGTCCTCGGGGTTCATGCCCAGCTCCTTGATGCGGCTCTCCAGCAGCTCCAGGCGCTCCTCACGCTGGGAACCGCCGATGATCTCACCGATGCCGGGCACCAGACAGTCGGCGGCAGCCACGGTCTTGCCGTCGTCGTTGAGGCGCATATAGAATGCCTTGATGTCCTTGGGGTAGTCGGTGACAAACACGGGGCGCTTGAAGATCTGCTCGGTGAGATAGCGCTCGTGCTCGGTCTGCAGATCGCAGCCCCACTCCACCTTGTAGTCGAACTTGTCGTTGTTCTGCTTGAGCAGCTCCACCGCCTCGGTGTAGGTAACGCGGCCAAAGTCAGAGTTGGCCACGTGCTCCAGCCGCTCCTTCAGGCCCTTGTCCACAAAGGAGGAGAAGAAGTTCATCTCGTCGGGGCACTTCTCCATGACGGTGTTGATGATATACTTGATCATGGCCTCGGCGGTATCCATATAGTCGTTCAGGTCGGCGAAGGCCATCTCAGGCTCGATCATCCAGAACTCGGCGGCATGGCGCTGGGTGTTGGAGTTCTCCGCCCGGAAGGTAGGACCGAAGGTGTACACGTTGCCGAAGGCCATAGCAAAGTTCTCGGCGTTGAGCTGGCCGGACACGGTGAGGTTGGCCTTCTTGCCGAAAAAGTCCTTGGTATAGTCCACAGTGCCGTCCTCGTTCTTGGGCACGTTCTGGAGATCCAGAGTGGTGACCTGGAACATCTCGCCGGCGCCCTCACAGTCGGAGGCGGTGATCAGCGGGGTCTGGGCGTACACAAAGCCCCGGTCCTGGAAGAAGCAGTGGATGGCGTGGGCAGCCACGGAGCGCACCCGGAAAGTGGCGGAGAACAGGTTGGTGCGGGGCCGCAGGTGCTGGATGGTACGCAGGTACTCCACGCTGTGGCGCTTCTTCTGCAGGGGGTAGTCGGGAGTGGAGGTGCCCTCCACCTGGATCTTGGAAGCCTTGATCTCCAAGGGCTGCTTGGCCTCGGGGGTCAGGACCACGGTACCGGTGACAATGAGGGCGGCGCCCACATTCTGACCGGCAATCTCCTTATAGTTGTCCAGCACATTGGCGTCCAGGACCACCTGCAAATTCTTGAAGCAGGAGCCGTCGTTCAGCTCCACAAAGCCAAAGCTCTTCATATCCCGGATGGTACGGGCCCAGCCGCAGACGGTGATCTCCTTGCCGCCGAACTGCTCCTGGTCCGCAAAAATCTGTGCGATTTTGGTGCGTTCCATTTCCATTTCCCTCGATTCGTAAAATTTAACCTCAGTGGGCACTAGTATATCATTTTTCTTCGATTTTGCAAGGGGTTGCGGGCAATTCTCCCGCCAGAAGGTCCCCGAAAATCAGCTTTTCCTGCTCCGCTGCGCCCACGGACCGGTCCCGGAACTGGTAGAGCACCCAGCCCAGCACCGCCAGAGCCGCCGCCAGGCCGTACTCCAGGCCGCTGAGGGCGCCGGGACTCATGGGCAGCAGGATGTTGCCCGCCAGGAACACCGAGGCCAGAACGCCCAGCACCGCCGTCACCTTCCCGCCGGGCATGGACACCGGCCGACGGAGGCCGGAGCGGGTTTTCCGCAACCACAGCACGGCGGCAAAGGACATGACCCACATGACAATGGTGGTCAAAGAGGCCACATTGATGAAGGGGATGAAGAACAGCTTGCCGGTAAAGGGGGTAAGCACCACAAAGGCGGCGGTGAAGCAGATGCACCGCACCGGCGTGCCGTATTTGGGGTGGAGGACGGCAAACTTCCTCGACACCAGGGCAAAGCGGGACAGGCCGTAAAGCATCTGGGCGGAGGAGTAGAGGGTGGAGTTCATCACGCCCACCGCCCCCACAAAGGCGGTAACCAGGAACAAAAGCCGCACCCAGGGCAGGCCGGTGATGGACACCAGCACGTCCGCAAAGGGGGCGGTGCGGCCCACCGCCTCGGTCCAGGGCATACAGCCCGCCACAGCGGTGGACACCAGGCACAAAATACCGGTGACCAGGATCAGGCAGGTGATGAGGGCGGCTCCCGCCTTGCGGGCGGCGGGGCCGGTGGCGTCGGCGGCGGCCTTGGACACCGTCTCCCACCCGGCCACCGAGAACACCAACAGGGAGAGCAGGGAGGCCGAACCGGCAAAGTCAAACTCCATGCCTCCGTCCGAGGCATACACCGCCGGATCGAAATGGGCAAAGCACACCGCCAGGCCGATGGCGCACATGACCAGCAGCACCACCGTGGCGATCTTGGCCAGGGAGGCACACACGTTGGCTCCCTTGATCTGCACCCACAGGATGGCACCCGCCAACAGCAGCTGGAGGATGAGGTTGGGCAGGGTCACCGGAAAGTCCCCCACATGGTAGAGAACGGCGGTCTCCTTCAGAACGGGGAACAGCTCGTCCAGCAGGGAGATGGCAGCCAGATCCACCCAGCAGAACACGATGGTGTTCATCAGGATGCCCGCCCAGCCCACGGCAAAGCCCCCTCTGGGGCCAAAGGCAGCGTAGGAGTACACCACCTCGCCTCCCGGCAGGGGGAACATGGGGATGGCCTCCATGTAGGCGAAGGCAAAAGGCAGTTCAATGATGATGCACAAAATAAAGGCCACCGCCAGATTCAGTGGCCCGCCTGCCGTGTCCAGCCAGGTGCCGGTAAGCAGCAGCCAGCTGGTGCCCAGCATACAGCCGATGCCCATGGCCACCAGGCCGAAAAAGCTGATGGACTGTTTTCCAGATTGTTCCATATCTATGTACCCCTTTCTTACAGGTTACTGGGGCAAGATCGCCTGGATCCGGGCATTGAGCGCCTCGATGTCTGGCTGGCCCACCAGGTCGTTGGTAAGGCCGTACTCCTGTTTCAGGGACAGGATGCGGTAGACGCTCTCGTCCAGCCGCTCCATAGAGATGCGGCCGGCGTCCACCGCCGAGAGCAGGGCGTCCCGGGCGGCGGTGAGGTTGTCCGCCTCATGGCACACCAGCAGCAGGTCGCACCCGGCCTCCACCGCCATGACGGCGGCCTCCCCCATGCCGTAGGTATTGGAGATGGCGCCCATGGTCAGATCATCAGTACACACCACCCCGTCAAAGCCCAGATCCTGCCGCAGCAGGCCGGTGACCACCTCTGGGGACAGGGAGGCAGGCAAATCGGGGTCGATCTGGGTCATGAGGATATGGGCCACCATGACGCAGGGCGCTCCCCCGTCAATGGCTGCCTGGAAGGGAATCAGTTCAAATTCCTTCAGCTGCTCCACCGTCTTGTCCACCACCGGCAGGTCTACATGGGAGTCGGTGCTGGTATCCCCGTGGCCAGGGAAATGCTTGACCACCGGGATCACACCCCCCTGCTCCAGTCCCTGGTTCACCGCCAGCCCCGCCCGGGTCACCGTGTCGGGGTCGCTGCCGTAGGCCCGGTCCCCAATGACGGTGTTGTCCGGGTTGGACCAGATGTCCAGGCAGGTGGAGAAGTCCAGATTGAAGCCAAATGCGGCGCACTGGGCGGACAGCACCTTCCCCCGCTCCAGAGGATCGCCTCCGCCGGCGATATAGTCATAGGCGGAGGGCAGGTCGTCCACCTCCGGGGGCATCCGGTCCACCCGTCCCCCCTCCTGATCCACGCACAGGAAGAGGGGGATGTTGTCGCCGTTGAGCGCTTTCAGTTCGTTGGTCAGGTCCGCCAGCTGGTCGGCGCTCTCCACGTTCCGGCTAAAGAGGATCACGCCGCCCACCTGGTAGTCCTGGACCGCCTGAAGGCCATCCTCACCGGCCCCAGTTCCCCCGATGCCCGCCACCAGCAGCTGGCCCACCTTCTCTTCGGTGGTCATGGCCGCCAGAGCCTCCGCCACCGGGTCAGGGGTGGGGGTAGGCTCCGGGGT